>JAJDFZ010000041.1 GCA_030269625.1 Oxalobacter sp. OttesenSCG-928-P03
GCCTGTCACTTGAAGGAACGGCCGTCGCATCAGACGCCTTCTTTCCGTTCAGGGATGGACTGGATATCGTGGCGAATGCCGGCGCAACCGCCATCATTCAGCCCGGCGGGTCCATACGGGATCAGGAAGTCATTGATGCAGCAGACGAGCGCGGCATAACCATGGCATTCACCGCCATACGCCATTTCCGGCACTGATCGTCACGGCCTGTCGGGAAACCATTACTCATGAGAATTCTTGGCATTGATCCCGGACTCAGAGCAACCGGTTTTGGCATGATCGAAAAACAGGGAGCGCAGCTTTCCTACATTGCCTCCGGCACGGTTCACACACCGGCCGAGGCGGACCTGCCTGATCGCCTGAAAATTATCCTCAAGAGTGTCACCGAAATCATTGAGACATACCGTCCCGACTGTGCCGCCATTGAAAAAGTTTTCGTGAATGTAAACCCCCAGTCAACCCTGCTTTTGGGACAGGCCAGAGGCGCGGCCATCTGCGCGCTTGTCAGCGCTGACCTGGCTATTTCGGAATACACTGCCCTGCAGGTCAAACAGGCCGTTGTGGGCCATGGCAAGGCACAGAAAAAACAGGTTCAGGAGATGGTCAAGCGCCTGCTTTCCCTGCCGTCCCCGCCCAAAAGCGATGCGGCAGACGCCCTTGGCGTCGCTATCTGCCACGCCAACGCCTTTGACACATTAAGAGCCATGCAGCAGGCCGCCACCCTGACCCCAAAAAGCGGTTTTCGCATCCGGCGCGGGCGTCTCATACGATAATGCATGTGGTATATCATAATGCCTTGACTCACTTTTCCGGGACTCACACATGATAGGTCGCATCAGTGGCATCCTGCTTCAGAAAACCCCTCCGACCATCCTCGTGGATTGCCAGGGTGTCGGGTATGAAATCGATGTATCAATGGGCACGTTTTACAACCTGCCTGCCATTGGCGAAAAAGTCACCCTCTTTACCCATCTTGCCGTCAGGGAGGATGCCCATCTTCTCTATGGATTCGGCAGCATGGAAGAGCGCACACTTTTTCGCCAGTTGATCCGTATTTCCGGCATTGGCGCCAGAACGGCACTTTCCCTGCTTTCCGGCATGTCGGTTTCTGAAATGATCCAGGCGGTCACCCTGCAGGATACAACCCGGTTTTCACGTATTCCCGGTATCGGCAAGAAAACCGCCGAGCGGCTGCTGCTCGAACTCAAGGGCAAACTGGGAGCTGATCTGGGGATCGCCAGCGGCACCGTCGTTGAAAATGACAGCATGGCCGACATTCTCAATGCCCTGATTGCACTGGGTTACTCCTCAAAGGAAGTCAATCTCGTGCTCAAGCAGATTCCGGCGGACAGTTCGGTATCAGACGGCATCAAGCTTGCGCTCAAGGCCCTCTCAAAAGGATAATCACTGACATGATGTTATTGAGAGGATTGGCATGAGCATACAGACCGACGATTTCAGTGAACAGCGCATTATCTCGTCAACGCCGGCATCACCCAACGAAGAAGCTATCGAGCGCGCATTGCGCCCGAAACATCTTGACGAATATGTCGGCCAGCACAAGACCCGCGAACAGCTTGAAATCTTCATTGCCGCCGCCAGAAAACGCAATGAAGCACTGGACCATACATTGCTTTTCGGCCCGCCGGGCCTCGGCAAGACCACGCTGGCGCACATCATTGCACGTGAAATGGGCGTCAACCTGCGGCAGACATCCGGCCCGGTGCTCGAAAGGCCCGGCGATCTGGCCGCCCTTTTGACCAATCTCGAAGCCAATGACGTGCTTTTCATCGATGAAATCCATCGCATGTCACCGGTCGTGGAAGAAATTCTCTACCCCGCGCTTGAGGATTACCAGATCGATATTCTCATCGGCGAAGGTCCTGCCGCACGCTCTGTCAAACTGGATCTGCAGCCTTTTACTCTTGTTGGCGCAACTACCCGCGCCGGCATGCTGACCAACCCCTTAAGAGACCGTTTCGGTGTCGTGGCCCGTCTTGAGTTTTACAATACCGAGGACCTGACCCGTATTGTGACGCGAAGCGCCAGTCTTTTGAACACCCCTATCAAAGACGATGGCGCACAGGAAATTGCCCGCCGCGCACGCGGCACCCCGCGCATTGCCAACCGCCTTTTAAGGCGTGTCAGAGACTATGCCGAAGTCAAGGGGACAGGCGAGATCACCCGGAAAATGGCAGATGATGCCCTGAAAATGCTGGATGTCGATCCGGTCGGATTCGACGTCATGGACCGCAAGCTTCTTGAAGCCATCCTTTTCAAGTTTGGCGGCGGCCCGGTGGGCATTAACAACCTGGCTGCTGCCATCGGCGAAGAAGCGGATACGATTGAAGATGTGCTGGAACCCTATCTGATTCAACAGGGCTACCTGCAGCGCACCCCGCGGGGACGCATGGCAACGGCATCCACCTACCGCCATTTTGGTGTGACACCACCCAGTTCGGGCCCCAACGCTGAGTTATGGGAATCCTCGCAGGATCGTCCGTGAGAGAAGGCCAGAGTACGCCCATTGATGTCGCTGTCGGCATCCTGATGCGTGAAAACGGAGAAGTGCTTTTAGGACGGCGCCCCGAAGGCAAGCCTTATCCGGGATACTGGGAATTCCCTGGCGGCAAGGTTGAGCCGGGCGAAAGCATTGAAGCCGCCCTGAAAAGGGAATTCATCGAAGAACTGGATGTCACCATTCTTTCCCAGGAACCCTGGTGCTGTGTGGAACATGTCTATCCCCACGCCCATGTTCGCCTGCACTTTTTCATCAGCCAAAACTGGCAGGGCCAGCCAAAAAGCCGTGAAGGGCAGGCGTTTGCCTGGCAGGGGCGTATTCTTGTCGAGCCATTGCTTCCCGCCACCATCCCCCTGATTGCCTGGCTGGACCAGCGCCGTTTTTCCACATCCTGACCACGCTTCCCGCAAAAACACCACCTGATCTTCAGGTCAGCGCATATTGCTGCATGACGGTAAATCAGCGATAATGCACAGGCGTTGCCGGAGTGGCGAAATTGGTAGACGCACGAGACTCAAAATCTCGCGGGGGTGACCCCGTGCCGGTTCGATTCCGGCCTCCGGTACCAAAGCTGATAATCGAAACAATCCTCATGCAATAAAAAGAACGCCCCTGATTTCAGTGGCGTTTTCTGTTTTGTGTCTGCGGCACATCCCATCGCTTTCATCAGCATCCCGTCTGCCCGGATAACGATCTTCACAACACAAAACGGGACATGTCAGAAAAAGCCGGTTAAAACCGGGAATTCCAGGAGCAATATCTGTCTTTTCACGGATAATAAGCCATGATTTCACCGGTTTCTTCTCGTTTCAATTCAACAGAACCCGGCTAAAATGAATGTTGAAAAAACCGGGAACTTATTATGACGAAAAGGTTGTTTGTTATTCTTTTGGTGGCGATTTCCCTGTCAGCCTGCACACGAAGCATTGATGGCTACTCTTCCGATCTCGCCATCGTTTCCGCCCTCAGCGCCTACAGCGGGCAAAAAATCAGCGTACAGAATTTTGAATCTTCCCTGGGAGCCGGTCTTACGGAAAACTGCCGTGGCTATGCCTTTATCAGGACACCGGATGGCGAAGGCTTTACCCAGTACATCCAGAATGCATTTATAACGGAACTGGAACTCGCCGGTATTTACGCACCGGATTCACCCGTTATCATCACCGGAAAGATAACCCAGATATCGCTCAGCACCCTGGCCCGCGGCGAATGGACCATCAAAATGACCCTGACCTCCAACAATGGCCGCTCCATCTCCGCCAGGGAACAGATGTTTTTCAAAAGCAATATCGTTGGCGAAAGCGCATGCCAGGTAGCCAGTGATTATTTTTCTTTTGCGGTGCAGAATCTCCTGAGAAAACTGATTACCTCACCCCAGTTCGCGCTGCTGCTTCGTCCATCCAGCTACCCCCATGACGAGCCATCCGACCAGCCCCTGCAAGAAAGCAGACAGGCATCGCAAGCAACACCGGCCGTCGTCATACCGCAAACAGTAACGGTACAGCAGGCAGAGGAACAGGGCACGCAGGCCATCACGGAAAAAGGAATCCCTCAGGATAGCGAAACAAAACCGCAATCCAAAGCGCCTCCTTCCGGTTGTGTCATTGACGACCTGGCTCCGGCAGACAATAAGCCATAAAACCTGTTTTGCAAAACGGGCAATCAGTTGCCGAGCCGTGTGCAATGCGCCCTGATTGCGACGGCAAGGGCGCCTGTGATTTTTTCCTGATAAGCCAGCGTACTGACTTTCAGCTCCTCTTCGCGATTGACGATGATGCCGGCCTCAACCAGAACGGCCGCTGACGATGACTCTCTTAGCACGACCAGTTCATCAAACAGGTAAATGCCGCGTCCGCTATCCAGCAACTGGCGATTTTCACCGGCTATCGCTTCGGCATGGTGCAATGCCGGTGTCATGCCCTCGCCAAGCAGGCTATCCGCAATCCGGCCGGCGACTTTCCGGCTCTCCTCGTAAGCCGGATTTCCGGCAGCCACAAAAAGGCTGTATCCGCTGAAATGGTCACTGTATAGCCGTTTTTCTCCCGCCCACTCCCATTCGGAGAGGTAATGCGGCTGGACCGCATCATGGTGCAGGGAAACAAAGAGTGTCGCGCCGGCTTGCGCCGCCGCATCCGTACGATCCCTTAATGCCATGTCATCCCCGTCCGGGTTGATCAGTACATGCGGGATCATTTGCTCTTTCAGTGATGCGGCCAGTTTTTTCGCCAGCGCTATATTAAAGTGCCACTCTCCCACGCCACGGGCACTGATGGCACCAACATTTTCCCGTGTGTGTCCGGCATCAATTGCCACAAGACATGTCTGTGCCCTGGCAGAAAACATGCAAACCAGCATCCATACCATGAGGATGCCGCGATACAGGAATGGCGCCTTAATCCCTCTCATCCGGGCAGAAACATCTACTCAGAATCCCTGTCCGGATTCTGTACCGCTTTCATCTGTTCTTCTGTGAGCACGATACGGGTATTCCATGTCTCGGCAGCCCAGGTAGTTGCTCCGCAATCTTCACAGGATGGCCCGGTAGCGCCGCTTTGCGTCCGCCAGCCGTGCGGCTGTCCTTTTCCGCCGCAAAACGGACAGGGTAAAAGCGGCGGCTCCTCTTCCACCCCCTTCCAGACAGCGGAAAACAATTGTGAAAACTCGGAAAGACCCGACATCGCGCCCTTGCCGATTCGCATGCAAAGAATCAGCAGAAACAGTACCGGTGTCAGCAGGATCATGAGCGTCTGCCTGATCCATGCCGTCTGGATATGAATAATCGGTGGCATATAAAACGGCCCCTGGCTACAAAACAAACAGCCCGCCGGAAAGTTCAGCGGGCCGCATAAAAGGTGTCACAGGATGGCAGGCTGTCAACAGAAAATCCGGACATACCTGTTGATTAATCGACTTTACCTTTGTACTTGAGGTATTTCATTGCGACAAACCCCAGTATGGCGGCCACCAGCAGCCCGTTGATCACCCATTCGTTGATGCTTTCCGTACTGAAATTGCCAACAATTGCTGGCTTGATGGTAACAGTCAAACCAATAACGAGCGAAAGAATAAATATATGGAGTTTTTTTATCTTTTTCACTACGATACCTTTCTTGCTTTTGTATAAAGGCAGGCACCACCGTCCTGCCAACGGCAATTCCTCAACTTATAGAGTTTAACAGCTAAATGGACATGACTGGCCAAAAAAACATCGCCGGGGCCCGTGATGTCTTATAGCCGTTTGACATCCAGAACACCGGGAACTTCCCGGATCATCTGGATAGCCTTGTTCAGGCTGTCCGTCGAAGAAACTTCAGCGGTAAAAGACATGCGCGCCTGCCCTTTATTACTCTGGGTATTCACGCCGATGACATTCAGTTTTTCACGCATGAAAATATCAGAAATATCGCGCAGCAGTCCCTGGCGATCCCCAGCCAGAACGAAGATATCTACCGGGTAAACGGTGTCAGGATCGGATGTTCCCCAGTCTGTTTCTATCACACGCTCGGGAGATTTTCTCTGCATTTCGAGAAAATTCTTGCAGTCAGGACGATGGATGGATACGCCTTTGCCTCTGGTGACAAATCCGACAATCGGATCAGGCGGCGCGGGCTTGCAGCAGCGGGCCATCTGTGTGAGCAGGCCTTCTGCCCCCACCACCAGGACACCGGACTTTGCGCCGCGCATAATGCTGGAGGCACGGCTCTTCCTGGGCAGAACAACATCTTCCGTTTTGGCATCCTTGAGCGGTTCCTCTCCATGCAGCGCCTGCTCAACGCTGCGCGTATTAATCTTGTCTTTTCCTGCCGCCAGCAAAAACTCTTCCAGCTTGGCATAGCCGAGTTTGTGCGCCAGCTCTTCCAGGTTGACCGAGGTCTTACCCTCCCGCTGGAGGATTTTATCGATGACGCTGCGACCGCTGGCAACCGTCTCTTCATGCTCAATGGTATTAAACCAGGAACGGATCTTGGCATGGGTTCGCGAATTAACAGCAAATTCGGGATTGAGCCAATCCCGCGACGGACCGGCATCAATGCCTTTTGCCGTAATGATCTCAACGGTCTGACCGCTTTTGAGCCGGGTATTCAATGGCACCATGGCGCCATCAACCCGCGCACCCCGGCAACGATGGCCGACATCCGTATGAACCTGATAGGCAAAATCAATGGGCGTGGCACCCTTGGGCAGATCAATCACCCGGGCCTGCGGTGTCAGGACATAAATACGGTCATCCAGCGTTGTTGCCTTGATTTTCCTGGCCCAGTCCCTGTGAATGTCATCAGCCTCATTGACCGAATCCACAATATCCGTTTTCCAGGAAAGCAATTGCCGCAGCCAGGAAATTTTTTCATCATACTGCTGCTGCGCGGCAAAATCCGATCCCCCGGTTTCCTTGTATCGCCAGTGGGACGCTACGCCATATTCGGCAAAATTATGCATCTCTTCCGTGCGGATCTGCACTTCCAGCGCCTGATCATCTTCGGCAATAACAATGGTATGCAGGGACTGGTATCCATTGGGCTTGGGACGGGAAATATAATCGTCAAATTCCTCCAGGATCGGCGTCCACATTCTGTGAATGATATCCAGAACGGCAAAACAGGTTTTGATGTCCGGAACAATGATACGAAGCGCCCGGACATCATGCATCTGCTCAAAGTCCAGCGACTTTCCATGCATCTTGTTCCAGATGCTGTAAATATGTTTGGGTCGCCCCGAAATTTCCGCCTGGATTCCGGCGTTTTCCAGCTCTTCCCTGACGCGCCTGATCGCCCATTCGATGAATTCCTCGCGCTCCACGCGCTTTTCTTCCAGCATCTTCGCGATGGATTTATAGGCATCAGGCTCAAGAAAGCGGAAGGAAAGATCTTCCAGCTCCCATTTCATCTGCCATATCCCCAGCCGGTTTGCCAGCGGCGCATACAGCTCCAGTGTTTCGCGCGCATATTGCTCGCTGACATCGCTCAGTTTCTTGATTTCTGCAATATAGCGCAGGCCGGCAACCCTGGCGGCCAGCCTGATCAGCACCACACGCATATCTGAGGCCATGGCCAGCAGCATTTTTCTGAGCGTTTCGGCCTGGTCCTTGCGGAACTGGCCTGCATTTTTGCCGCCGACCTGCTGCTGAAGCAGGCCACCGCTGATATCCTTGAGTTTCAAAAGCTGCCTGACATTGTCAACCAGTCCAACCACTTCCGAGCCGAAACGGCCTTCCATCTTTTCCCATAGCGCCGGATTGATCTCCGGCAAAGGCATCAAAAGCCCGGCAATGCGTGTTTCGGGATCGGTATTCAGGGTTGCAAGGATAATGCAGACCGTGCGGGAAAAATCAATGACCTGCTGCCCTGAATCAAGCTTTTTATCATCGTAGACCTCAACGGCAAATTCATAGGCATCCGCCACCAGCTTGCTGTGCTCCGGCGAAAGTCCCGTTGCGATTTTCTCGGTTACGTTAACAAATGTGATTGGTGAAACCATATTTACGGATACTTGTCTTTCCCGTGTTTACAAATAATCAAAGAAGCACGATATCACTAAATGTGACGGTTTTATAGCAGCCAGACTATTATGGTAAAGAATAAAAAGAGTAAAAGCCATAACAACAGCGCCCGCCATATCAACCCGGTTGTGTTCTGGAAAAAGCGGACAGACGGCTCCTCCCCGGGCTGACTCTCCGTTTCCAGTCCGGCCGAATCCAGGATATTAATGTCCACAGGAAGCACCCTGACGGCTTTTTCCTGTGGCGTTCCCAGTCTCACGCCCAATGCGCCGCCCCCTGCCGAAAGCAATACTCCCGTATTTTCATTTTCCCAGCGGTCAGCAAAATTGCGCCAGGCGTAGACGGCATCCTCAAAATTTCCCACCACCGCAAAACACATTGCGGTCAGCCTGGCAGGCAGCCAGTCGATCCAGAAAAAAATCCGTGCGGCAAAACGTCCGAAAACCTCATACCGGGCATCCCGGTTTTCCGTCCAGGCCCGCACGAGATAGGCCGCCAGCCTGTAAAACACCGCTCCGGCAGGCCCCAGAAATGGAATCATGAACCAGAAAAAGACACCAAAAACATGCTGGTGTGAAGTCAGCAGCGCCCTTTCAATGGAAAGGCGGATAATTTCAGGCGTTTCCAGCGCACTCGTATCCCGCCCGCTCCATTCGGCCAGCAGTTTTCTTGCCTTGGCCTCATCCCCCACAATAAGCGCGATCTGGATGGAGGAAAAATACTGGCTGTAATCCCGAAATCCCATGCACAGGTACAGCACAGCAACGTTGAAAAGCATCGCCAGGAACACATTGACATAAAGGCAGCACCAATACAGGACTAAAATGGGGAGCGTAATGCCGAAAACCAGCACAAACCAGCCGATCCGGCCATGCTGCGGATGGCCCGCATTAAACCAGTTCTCGATCCGGTCCGCCTGATTGCGAATAGCACCTAAAACGGGATTGCCCATTCGCATCGGCCTGAAATGGTCGATAAGCAGCGCAAAAAAAATCGAGAAAAAAATCATGGCAGTTCCGGACACCCGTTCAAGACGCTACGATACCCCAGCATCATGGTGGAATCAAACGCGGCACTACCATGAAAATCCGCTTGCCAGGCAGGCGCCACCCTGTCCCATCCTGTTTTCATGCACGCATGAAATGAAACAGGTTGCGCAGCATGCCCGCCGTTGCTCCCCATATCATGTAATTCCCGTAAGGAATCGTATAAAAAGTCCGCCTCCCGATACTGGGAAAATCCGCTGAGCGGCGCTGGTAATTTTCACCTGTCATCAGGTAGGGAAACGGCACCTCAAATACCTCTGCAACCTCCATTGGATCAATGCGAACGGTAAAGGGCGGACGAACAATAGCGACCACCGGGGTCACGCTATAACCGCTCCCGGTCCGGCATTCAGGAAGGGTTCCTAAAATTTCGATTTGCTCACTCTCGACACCGACTTCTTCCTGCATTTCCCGCAAGGCGGTTTCAATGCGCGAGGAATCCGTCAGGTCAACCCGCCCTCCCGGAAAACTGATCTGGCCGGCATGGTCACTCAGATGTGCGGCACGGCGGGTCAGCATCAGCCACAGATCATCATCTTTTCTGGCGACAAGGGGAACCAGCACGGCAGCAGGAACCCATTTGTTCCGCCCCGTCCACATGGGTTTTTCGACAAGCGGCTCCGGTTCCCATTTGCGCGGGTTGGCGAAACGGTAGCGCAGCCACTCGACATTCAGCCTGTCTGCCGGCACAGCCGGCTCATCAGCCACTGAATCGATGGCAAAATCTTCGGGGTCCAGACCCAGTTCAGCCACGTTTCCTCCCTAAAAAACAAAAGGGGCACCTGCCGCGATGCCCCTTTTTATCCGACGATATAACCGGTTTATTCTGCCGTCTGCTTGGCGACCCGGCTGGGCAGTTTTTCCTTGATACGTGCGGACTTGCCTGAGCGCTCACGCAAATAATACAGCTTGGCGCGACGAACGTCACCACGGCGTTTGACTTCGATCGAGGCAATCAGCGGTGAATACAGCTGGAATGTCCTTTCCACGCCTTCACCGGATGAAATTTTGCGCACAATAAAGTTGGAGTTCAGGCCACGGTTGCGACGCGAAATGACCACACCTTCATAAGCCTGCACACGCCTGCGGTTACCTTCCACCACATTCACGTTAACCACGACGGTATCGCCCGGGGCGAAATCGGGAATATTTTTCCCCAAACGCTCTATTTCTTCTTTTTCAAGTTGTTGAATCAGATTCATCTTATCTCCTATACCATCGTGTCAGCGTACGGTTCTGCCTGACTGTGTTTTTTTTATCCGGGCAGGATACCTGACAGAGGATGGTTCATTATACAAATGAACTTGCGTTCACGCTTTACTGCAAATTAAAAACTACCTGTTGTACTGCCTAAAAATTTTTCGTCCGCTTCTGAAAGCAGACCGGCCAAACGCGCCTTTTCAAGCAAATCCGGCCGTTTAGCGCTGGTGGCAAGCAACGCCTGCTCCCGTCGCCATTTTTCTATCCCGGCATGGTTGCCGCCCATCAAAACAGGCGGAACTGCCATATCTTCATATACTGGCGGCCTTGTGTAATGCGGGCAGTCGAGTATACCTGAAACAAAACTGTCCTGCACGGCTGAAAGATCATCATGCAGCACTCCCGGCAACTGCCGGATTATCGCATCCATCAGCGCCATCGCCGGAATTTCCCCGCCTGACAGCACGAAATCACCGACACTGACTTCTTCATCAACACAGCGATCCAGCAAACGCTGATCAATCGCTTCATACCGCCCGCACAAAAGAATCAGGCCCGGCTTTTTCTTCAGTGCCATCACCCGTTCATGGGTCAGTGGCTTTCCCTGCGGGGACAGGTAAACAACATGGGTTTCACCCGCACCGCCAGCCAGTTGATGCTCTCTGGCCGATTTCACCGCTTTCTCCAGTGGCTCGGCCAGCATCACCATGCCGGGGCCGCCCCCATACGGCCTGTCATCAACCGTACGATGCCGGTCTGTTGTGAAATCCCGGGGATTCCACAGTTTCAGCGAACATCTGTTTTCTTCAAATGCCCGCCGGGTAATGCCGGAGTCGGTCAGAGCTGAAAACATTTCCGGAAAAAGCGTGATTACATCAAACAGCATCACTCCCCCAAACCCGGTTACACACCCTGACGGTTATTTAATAGTCCGATTCCCAGTCCACCGGGATGACCCTGGCTTCCCTGTCAATCTCGCCAACAAACTGCCTGACAAACGGAATCAGCAATTCACGGCGCTTTCCCGATGCTTCAGCCGTTTCAACCTCAACCCGCAAAACCTGATGCACACCGTTATCCATCAGATCGTGCACTATGCCGAGCGTCTCACCGCGAAGATTGACCACTTTCATGCCAATCAGATCAACCCAGTAAAACTCATCTTCATCCAGTTCCGGAAAAAGACTGCGAGGAACCAGAACTGCGGTTCCCTTTGTTGCTTCGGCTTCCTCTCGGGAGGTCACTGTCGAAAGACGCGCCAGCACTTCATCAACATGCGTGCGAGTCCTCAATACATTTGTTTTGTGAAGCGATGGCTTATCCAGCCACCACTCCTTTACTGTCAGCAGGGTTTCTGCATCATCAGAATAAGGACGGATACGCACCCAACCCTGTACCCCGTATGCACCTGTCACATGACCGACCGTAATCAGATCATCAGGTGCCTGATTATCTGTTGTTGCCTTTTTCGACAAATTTACGCTGCCTGCTTCTTGTTCTCGCGGACCAGACGCTCTACGGTCGGCGTCATCTTGGCGCCCACTCCCTGCCAGTATGCCAGCCTGTCAGTTGCAATATTGAGACCCTTTTCTCCTTCAGCGGCAAAAGGGTTATAGGTGCCGATACGCTCAATAAAGCGACCGTCACGACGGCTGCGTGAATCTGCAGCAACAATTCTGTAAAAAGGACGCTTTTTTGCGCCTCCACGTGCTAAACGAATAACGACCATAATCTTTCCAAAAAAAGTTCGATACGGAAAATTTTGAGATTATATCTTAAATCCTGATAAAAACCATAGAAAATTCAACGGCAAAC
>JAJDFZ010000042.1 GCA_030269625.1 Oxalobacter sp. OttesenSCG-928-P03
ATATAGGCAACCATGAGGACAGCACAACAAAACGGGAAGGCATGGAATACCCGGCGCCTTGAAAAGCAGCGTCGCAAAGCCGCCCTTCCATCGGACAGCAAGATAATCCCCACAGAAAAACTGGCTGGCGCACTTGAACGGCTCATTGCTCCGGGCGACCGCGTCATACTGGAAGGCAACAACCAGAAACAGGCCGATTTTCTATCCCGCACGCTTGCTACGGTCAATCCCGAAAAAGTGCATGACCTGCACATGATCATGCCCAGCGTGGCGCGAAGCGAGCATCTCGATCTTTTTGAAAAAGGCATTGCCCGAAAGCTCGACTTTTCCTTTTCCGGGCCGCAGAGCCTGCGGATTTCCCAGCTCCTGGAAGACGGCCTTCTCGAAATCGGCGCTATTCATACCTACATCGAGTTGTATGCCCGGCTTTTCATCGATCTGGCGCCCAATGTCGCGCTGGTTGCCGGTTACAAGGCTGACCGCAAAGGCAATCTGTATACCGGTCCTGGCACGGAAGATACCCCGGCGCTGGTTGAGGCTGCCGCTTTCAGGGATGGCATCGTTATCGCCCAGGTAAATGAACTGGTGGATGAAGACGCCCTTCCCCGCGTGGATATTCCGGGTTCATGGATCGATTATGTGGTCGTTGCTGACAGGCCCTTTTTTATCGAACCGCTCTTCACCCGCGACCCCCGCCTGATCAAATCTGAACATATCCTGATGGCGATGATGGCAATCAAGGGAATTTATGCCGAACACCAGGTCCAGTCACTCAATCATGGTATCGGCTTCAATACCGCGGCAATCGAGCTGCTTTTGCCGACTTATGGTGAACAGCTCGGCCTGAAGGGAAAAATATGCCGCCACTGGGCGTTGAATCCCCACCCCACCCTCATTCCTGCCATTGAATGCGGATGGGTTCAAAGCGTGCACTGCTTCGGGGGTGAGCTGGGCATGGAGGATTACGTGGCAGCGCGGCCGGATATTTTCTACACGGGCGCCGATGGCGCCATGCGCTCCAACAGGGCTTTTTGCCAGTTGGCGGGACAGTACGCGGTAGATATGTTTATCGGATCAACCCTGCAGATGGATGGCCTGGCAAATTCCTCCACTGTCACCCGTGGCCGTCTTTCCGGCTTTGGCGGTGCCCCGAACATGGGGCATGACCCGCATGGCCGCCGTCACGCCACCCCCGCCTGGCTTGCCATGATCAATGAGCCTGGAGCGCTCCAGCGCGGGCGCAAGCTGGTCGTCCAGATGGTGGAAACCTTCCAGCCGGGCGTCAGGCCCACCTTTGTCGAAAAACTGGATGCCGTTGACGTGGCAGAGACGACGGGCATGCCGCTTGCGCCCGTCATGATCTATGGCGATGACGTGACCCATGTCCTCACAGAGGAAGGCATCGCCTACCTCTACCGGGCAGAAAGCCTCGAAGAACGCCGTTTTATGGTCGCCTCTGTTGCAGGCATTACCGAAACCGGCATGCATGCCGATGCAGGCGAAATAGCCCGCCTCAGGCGGGAAAACAAGGTGAAGTATCCCGAAGACATGGGCATTCGCCGTACGGATGCGACGCGTTCCCTCCTGGCTGCGGGCAGCATCGCGGAACTCGTTGAATGGTCAGGCGGGCTCTATACCCCCCCTGCCGCTTTCAGGAGCTGGTAATGAACACCTTGCGAAAAAACACCGTTACCTCGCTTGCCGACCGGCTTTCCCGTAGTGCCGTGGAATGTCTGCTGGAAGAAGCCCGTCTCAGCCCGAAACCGGGGCTCGTCGATGCGCGCGGCAGTGGCGCCCATTCCGACATGACGCTGGCGCTGATGGATCGCTCGGCATACAGCCTGATGCCCGGTTTTCACGCCCTGGCCATGCAGAGCTGGCGACGGCATCCTGATATGGCCTTGCGGCAACGTATCGGATCTATCGGGCGCCATGCAGAACGCGCCATGCTTGAAGCAACCGGAGGAGTCAATACGCACCGGGGAGCAATCTGGGCATTGGGGCTGCTTGTCAGCGCGTCCAGTATCCTTGATGGCGAAGGCGACATCCACACCGTTACCCGGACAGCAGCCACCCTGGCGCGATTGCCGGACAGGGCTGCCCCGCCCGTTTTCAGCAAGGGATTGCATGCATCACGCCGTTACGGTGTTGCGGGTGCCCGCGAAGAAGCGCAGGCAGCTTTCCCGCATGTGACCGGCCATGCCCTTCCCCGCCTCTGGAAAAGCAGGGCGGAAGGCGCAACCGAATCTGAGGCACGGCTTGATGCCCTGATGGCCATCATGAGCAGCCTGCCTGATACCTGTGTTCTCTCTCGTAGCGGGCTTGCGGGCCTCAACATCATGCAAAAAGGCGCACAGGCCGTGCTCAAAGCCGGTGGAACCGCCTGTGAGGCCGGGCAGCGTGCCCTGGCGCAGCTTGAAAAAGAAATGCTTGCCTGCAATGCGTCCCCGGGCGGCGCAGCTGATCTGCTTGCCGCAGCCCTTTTCCTGGACCGCACGGCAGTGCGTGTCATAACAACCAATTAGGAGGAAATGATGGAACAGTTCAACCTGACTTTTCTGGCAACCTCGCAGGCGGCTGGAAAAGCGCTCGCAGGAGTCGTGAGTTCCGGCGACCTTGAAGTGCTCTTTGACGCCGGAAGCGGCGACATGCTGGAAGTCGACATCACGACATCCGTGAACAACAGCCGCGCCCGCTGGGAAGCCCTGTTTGGCCGCCTGATGCAACTGGGCAGGCTTCCCGCAGGAAAAATGCTTATCCATGATGCAGGCGCGACACCTGGTGTTGCCCGCATCCGTATCGAACAGGTTTTTGAGGAGGTGGGTTATGCAACATGACAGCAGCTTTATCGAACTGAAAGCCAGGGAGCGGGCACAGTCTCTTCTGGACAAGGGAAGCGCCCGGGAATTGCTGGGACCTTTCGAGGGTATCACTTCCGCCTGGCTGGGCCCGCAGGGAATCGTGCCGCAGGCCGATGACGGCATGGTCGTCATGAAAGGCACACTGAATGGCGCACCTGCGGTGGTTATCGCCATCGAAGGCGCCTTCCAGGGAGGAAGCATGGGCGAAGTATCAGGAGCAAAAATGGCCGCGGCGCTCGAACTGGCCGCTGAGGACCACCGCAACGGTAATCCGGTGCAGGCCATTCTTTGTCTTGAGACAGGCGGTGTCAGGTTGCAGGAGGCCAACCTGGGTCTGGCTGCCATTGCCGATATCCATGCCGCAATCGTGGACCTGCGGCGCTTTACCCCGGTTATCGGTGTCATTGCCGGCACCGTGGGCTGTTTTGGCGGCATGTCGATTGCCGCAGGGCTTTGCAGTTATCTCATTGTCACCCGCGAGGCGCGCCTGGGACTGAACGGGCCGCAGGTCATTGAGCAGGAGGCGGGCATGGAAGAATATGACTCTCGCAACCGCCCGTTTATCTGGAGCATGACCGGCGGCGAGGTGCGTTTTGAAAACGGTTTTGCGGACATGATCGTCCCTGACGGAATTGCCGCTGTCCAGGTTGCCGTAAATGAAGCACTTGAACTGGGTATCCCCGGCATGCACCGCTCGGACCGGCATGAATGGTACCTGTCGCGCCTGCTTGAAGCCGATACCCGGCACCAGGCTGACCCGCAACAGGTAAAAGCAATCTTCCATAAAGAGGTGACATCATGAAAATTCCATCAATCCGAGGAGCAACCTGGTTCGACAGGCTGACAGACATGGCACGGCCCATGCCGGGACTTAGCCCTTCCATCCGTATGGCGGACGGCATGCTGGATGGCGAAAGCGTCCGTTTTATCACCGTCGTGCCTGACCCGGACAATCACTATCCCAGGGCTGTCAATGGCGAGGTGGGGCTGCTTGAGGGCTGGTCGCTGGCAAAAGCCGTGCACCAGACCATGAACGAAAACCGTGACAAGACCGTCAAATGCCCCATCGTGTGCATCATTGACGTGCCCAGCCAGGCTTACGGCCGGCGCGAGGAAGCCTTCGGCATACACCAGGCCCTCGCCGGGGCGGTTTCCGCCTATGCCCAGGCAAGGCTTCTCGGCCATCCGCTTGTCGGGCTTATCGTCGGCAATGCCATGTCCGGTGCTTTCCTGGCACACGGATACCAGGCCAGCCGGCTTGTCGCCTTCAATGATCCGGGTGTGCAGATACAGGCAATGGGCAAGGCGTCCGCCGCGCGAATTACCCTGCGGACGGTAGAGGCGCTCGAAGAACTCGTTGCCACGATTCCGCCGATGGCCTATGACGTTGGCAGTTTCCGGACACTGGGATTGCTGTCAGACTTGCTCGATATCAGTAATCCGGATACGCCTTCAGACCATGATGTCAGTATCGTGAAAATCGCCCTGCTCCGGGCCATCAGCGAGGCAAGGAAAGACAGCACGCTGACATCCCGTCTTGGCGCGGAAAACCGGGCCCGCTCCTCACTGGTGAGAGAGCGGATGAAGGCATGCTGGCAATCAGAGGCGGCATAACACAGACGGGAGGGAAAGCGCCATGTCAGACCACATCCATGCACACGACCTGATCTGGCTTGACAGTGCCTCAGTCATCGAAGGCATGAATGCCGAACCGGGCAACTGCCAGTGGCATACGCAATTGCCCGTCGTGGTGCGGCGCGATACCGATGCCACCGGCCGCATTCCCGTTGGCATCCGGGGGCACCGCCGTGACCAGCGATGGGCCGGATGGGTCAGGCGTGAACACATTGTGCGCATACAGACACCTGAAAGCCTGACAACGCCGGCACATTTGCGGCACTCCCCTTTTTGCTGGCATCCGGCAATCCGGGCAGCGCTTGATTTGCTGCTGATGGACTGGACATGGAACTGGGGCATCACCGGTAGCGCGGCATACGCCCTGGCAACCGGCGAGCCGGTTTTGCATGCTGCCAGCGATCTGGACATCCGGATACACTGCCCAAAGCGTCCTGACACAAAAGAGCTGCTTCGCTGGCACGGTATGCAGACCCGTTTCCCGTGCCGGATCGATACCCAGGTCGAGGTATCCCGGGGAGCCTTTTCCCTTGAGGAGTGGCTCAAGGGCGCCCCTGTCCTCTTAAAAACAGATAAAGGGCCGCGCCTGGTTGCGGACCCCTGGAAACAGGAGAACGGATCATGAAAATAATGTTTACCTTTCCCGGACAGGGAGCGCAGCGCCCTGGCATGATGCACTCACTCCCGCAGAAAAACAGCGTTCTTAAAGAAGCCTGTGACATCCTGCAGGTCGCGCCGGCATCGCTTGACAGTGCTGAAGCACTCAAAAAAACACGTGAAGTCCAACTGTGCCTGCTAATCAGCGGTGCAGCCTGGAGTAGTGAACTGATACGGAACCGCATTATCCCTGATTTTGTCAGCGGCCTTTCCATCGGCGCTTTTCCTGCCGCGGTCTGTTCCGGGGCGCTGGATTTCAGCGATGCCGTCAGGCTCGTCGCGCTTCGCGGCGAACTGATGGAAAACACCTGCCCATCAGGCTATGGCCTCACAGCCCTGTCCGGCCTGACACTCAAGCAGGTGGAAATGCTTGTCGACAACCGGGAAACCTGGATTGCCAACATCAATGCCGAACGCCAGATCGTCATTGCCGGAAGCAATGAAGGCATGGGCCGGGTTGCCGAAAAGGCTATCGAAAACGGCGCACAGAAGGCACAGCGCCTTGCCGTCAGCGTTCCTTCCCATTGCGCCCTTCTGTCGGAGCCTGCCGAAAAGCTGGCTGCTGCCTTTTCGGGAATCAGGCTGAGACGCCCCCGGATTGCGTATTTAAGCGGCAGCACAGGAAGAGTGTTGTGGGATCCGAAGCGTATTGCCGAAGACCTGGCCTTTAATATGGCCCGCACGGTTTTATGGCACGACGCCATGACAGCCGCCTACGAGAGAGAAGTCCGCCTTGCGATAGAAATGCCGCCAGGAGCCGCGCTCACCATGCTTACCCGGCAGGTTTTTCCCTCGGGAGAAGCCATTTCACTGGAACAGGGCGGCACCGATCTTGCCTGGCACCTGGCGAAAAAAACCAGGCTGGCAGCCTAGTCAGAGCCTGATTCCCTTTTTTCCAGTGTGCGGGCATACATGCGCCCTTCCGCAGCCAGCGCAAGCAGGTTGGGGTCCATCTCCCGGTTTTTCGCAAAAACAATGGCGATCGTCTGCCTCATCCGGTAAGGCTCAGCCAGCCGCAAAAGCTGTATGCCGCTTTCATACACCCCTTTCATCCGGCCCGGCAGGAGGGTGTAGCCGACACCCGCCTGGACAAGGCTGATCATGGAAAAGATATCGTTGACCCGTGCGGCAATATCGGGCTCGAAACCGGCTTTTTCAAATGCTTCCCTGAAATTGGCAGAAGTGGCAAACCCTTCAGCCAGGGAAACAAACTTTTCCCCGGACAGCCCGGACAGGTCCACGGGCAAATCCCTGTCCAGTTCGGCTGAGGCGGGTACAGCCAGATAAATCTCGTCGTGAAGGACGGGCAACGCCTCGAAACGCGAAGCATCAATCTCGCCTGCGGAAGTATTGATCAGAATGGCATCCAGTTCGCCATCTTCCAGCATGTTCACAAGCATCCGGTTAGAACCCATCGTCAGGTCAAATTCCAGTTCAGGACGGCGTAGCTTGATACCCATGATCAGGCGCGGCACCGTCTCAAGCGTCAGGGAATAAAGCGTCCCCACCCTGAGCCTGCCATGCCCGTATCCGGCGTCCCTTCGGGTTTCTTCCAGGCCGCGTTCCAGCATCCGTATGGCTTTCTGGCTGTATTCCAGCAGCGTGTGCGCGGCAGGCAGGGTAGCCAGGTTGCGGCCTTTCCGGACAAAAAGCGGGCAGCGCAAACCGGCCTCAAGCGTATGCAGGGCGCGGTGTACGCTCACAGCGCTCATCCCGAGCGCCTCTGCCGTGCGTGCGATATTGCCCTTTTCCATGAAAACACTGAAAATGAAGAGCTTTCGCAAGGTGATTTCGTCGTCAATTTTCATTTTTTGCCTGTTCAGAAAGCCGGTGCGGTTTTTCCTGCCTGATTATGCCACGATGCGGAAAAACCGGTAGCCAGGCAGACAGCCCCGCCGTTTTTGCTGGCTGATGGCTGCGCGGCCCGGATGTGTTACATTGATTTGCCGTATCAATCCGGCTTTCGGGGCTGATATCATGGTGTCCATAACGCCAACAAGGAGACTTCAATGAACTTTACTGGTAAAACCTGCGTCATTACAGGCGGTGCCAATGGCATTGGCCGCTGCATCGTTGAAAAATTCGCTGCAGCAGGTGCCAATGTGGCTTTTATCGATGTGGATAGTGCAGGCGGAAGAAAACTTGCGAAAAAAATCGGCTCCGGCGCATTCTTTATGAATGGCGATATTGCCAGAGAAAGGACCCTGACAAAATTTGCTACCAGAGTTATCGACCGCTTTGGTTCCGTGGATTACCTTGTCAATAATGCCATGGTAAGCAAAAGAGGCATTTTCTCCGGGTGCAGCTATGATGACTTTCTCTATGTGCAGCGGCTGGGGGTTGTTGCCCCCTATATGCTCGCCAGCCTCTTTCTGGATGCTTTCGGAAAAGATGCCGCTATTGTGAATATTTCCTCTGCCCGGGCATACATGTCCCAACCGGACACAGAAAGCTATTCTGCGGCAAAAGGCGGTATCAACGCCCTGACCCATGCCTTGGCAGCCAGCCTGGCCGGCCAGGTCCGGGTCAACGCCATCAGTCCGGGATGGATTGATACGGCGGCCTTTTCCGGTGATAACGCCCAGCCTTCCCAACACTCAAAGGCTGACAGCAAGCAGCACCCGGCAGGCCGGGTTGGCACGCCTGAAGATATTGCAGCGCTTACCCTTTTTCTCTGCAGTCCCCAAGCCGGATTCATTACCGGTCAGGATTTTATCGTGGATGGCGGAATGACCCGGCAAATGATCTACCATGACGATCATGGCTGGTCCTTTGATCCGGACCCCGGGTTTTAATGTGATGTAATCCATCCGCGGCATCAGTGATTCCCGGATACAAAAAGTGGCGTACAAACCGTGCGCCACGTAAAACAGGCTTGTCCCGGTTATTTCCTGCTTTCCGGATCAAACAGCTTGTACTTTTTCACTTCCGCAATATCTTTCGTTCCGGCCAGGATCATTGTCGTGGTCAGCTCCTTGTTCAGGTGTAAAAAGACATCACTCACGCCTTCAGAGCCGCCCAGGATCAGCCCGTAAAGCGCGGGCCGCCCGATTGCCACCACATCCGCGCCGCTGGCCAGTGCCTTGAACACATGCGTGCCTCTTCTGACGCCGCTGTCAAAGACAATCGGAACACGCTTGTTCACCTTTTTGGCAATCAGGGGAAGCATGTCAAATGTGGCCGGGGCGCCATCGAGTTGCCTTCCGCCATGATTGGAGATCCAGATGCCGTCTGCACCCGCTACAATCGCCGTTTCGGCTGCTTCAGGCGACAGGATTCCCTTGACCAGGACGGGCAGCCCGCTGACCCGCTTGATCAACCGGATATCCTCACCCGAGAAGCTGATTTTCCTTAACGCCCTGGACTCGCTTTGCGTCATGGTTTTGTCCTTGTAGAATTCAGACACATTCGGGGTCGGAATACTGTAGTTATAGTTGTTTCTCAGGTCAGCTTCCCGGTTGCCCGCCGTTCCGGCATCCACCGTAATGATGATCGCCTTTGCGCCTGCCGCTTTGGCCTTTTTGACAATGTATTCGTTGTAGGCATTGTCCTTGCTCATATACAGCTGGAAGAAAAACGGCGCGCCCGGGGCACTCTTTGCAATCTCGTCAATCGGCACGCTGGAATAGGTGCTGATCGCCATGATGGTTCCGGCTTTTTGCGTTCCCCTGATGGTGGCCCGGTCCGCTTCCTTGTGCACAAGCCCGTGCGCAGCCATTGGCGCGATGATGACCGGGCTGGCCAGATCAATGCCCAGGAACTTCGTTTTCAGGTCGGCACCCTCAATCCCTTTCAATCCATTGGGCAATATCTTTTTGTTGTCAAAGGCGCACGGATTGCCGCGCAGCGTGATTTCATCCTCCGCGCCGCCCTGCACATACCCGAAAGCGCCCTTGCCCACCCTGGTTGAGGCTTCCTTTTCCAGGTCATAAAGATTGATGATCCTGATATGCCCTTCTGCATCACTTACGGTTGCGCTCTTTGCGGCTTCCTGGGCCATGGCGGCCTGCGAAAGAAACAGCGCTGAAATAACGGCAACTGCCTGAATGGTTTTCTTCATGATTTACCCCTCCTGTCATTGATTGATTCTATGACTTCCGGCTCCCTGAAACTTGATTATATTCAAGCCGGACGAAAATAACCGGGAAACCGGCACTGGCGGGAATAAAAAAACCCTGGCTCTGCCAGGGTTTTTTTTGAAAGCCCGGACAGGCTAATTGTACAGTTCGAGTTCGGGCCTGACGGCATGCAGGCGCAGTATCTCGGTATGGCTCAATCCGTTGACGACGGATTCAAGCCCTGCCTCTCCCATCAGGATTTCCTGTTCCAACTGCTGTTGTTCAAGCAGCCTGTCCAGGAAAATATCGTGTCCGCGTGATTCAAGTGCCTTGAGCGCTTCAGGTGATTTCCTCGACCACCTTTCCAGTATCTGCCAGCCGTTCAGGTTGATATCCGCGCTGGCAAGCAGTTCAAGCGTTTGTGGTTTCAGTATTTCCCTGGCTTTTTTGATCAGATGGTGTTTCCTGCTGTGCATAGTGTTACCTCCTGTTATCAAACCGCTTTTTTTGTTTCAGAGATTTGTTATGCGTTTTTTCTGATGAAGATAGTGTCTTGATGAATTATTTCAAGACCCATTACTTTTCCAGGGCTTGTGATCAATCAGCCCGGAAAACAGGATGAATGCCTTACACTTCTTCGCATCACCGGCAACTGTTGTTTTATTGTGCCAGCCTCAAATATCTGTATATTTATACAGTATACATCAAAAGCCATGATATAAACAGGAAAAACCGGAGATGAGTTTCATTTTGTTTTGATACAGTTACAGTGATGTGCAGGCGAAATCCGTCATCAACGAAAGGAATCCACCATGAAAAAACTTACCGGAAAGCTGCTTTTACTTTTGGGATTATCTGCCCTGCCCTTTATGGGCCTGGCCCAATCCGCGAAAACAACGGCCAGTGCAGCGCCTGTTTCAGCCATTCCGGCTGTGACACTGGCCAATGGGGTCAAGATGCCGGTTCTCGGCTTCGGCACCTTTACCCTGAAAGGCGAGGTGGGGGAAAAAAGCGTGGCAGCCGCCCTTTCCCTTGGCTATCGTCTTGTCGATACCGCCGCCATTTACGGAAATGAGGAAGCCGTCGGTGCCGCCATCAAAAAAAGCGGGATTGACCGTGCATCGATTTTCATCACCACCAAGCTCTGGGAAAGCCATTCAGGCTACGAAAATGCCAAAAAAGCGTTTGAGGTCTCTCTCAAAAAACTCGGCGTGGATTATGTCGATCTGTACCTGATTCACTGGCCGCGCGGGGATATCAAGGGTTCCTGGAAGGCGATGGAAGAACTGTACGAAGCCGGCAAAATCAGGGCCATTGGCGTCAGCAATTTTGAGCCGGAGCAACTGGCTGAACTGATGAAAACCGCACGCATCAAGCCGATGGTCAACCAAATTGAATCGCACCCTTTCTTCCAGCAGCAAAAAGCACAGGAGGCCAATGAAAAACTGGGTATCCAGGTGCAGGCATGGTCGCCTTTTGCGCAGGGAAGAAACGGGCTCTTTACCAATCCGGTGCTGGCAGCCATTGCCAAAAAGCACAATAAAACTGTCGCCCAGGTGACATTGAAATGGCTTGTGCAAAGAGGCATTGCCACCATCCCGCGCACTTCTGAACGTGCCGAGATGCAGGAAAACCTGGGTATCTTCGATTTTGAGCTGGATGCAGCGGATATGAAAAAGATTGCCGGGCTGGATACCAACACCTCGCTCTTTTCCGAGTGGCGCAGGAAGTAATACCTGTCAGGCAGCCTGAAAAGCCTGCATGTGCGGGCTTTTTAAACATGGGCAGGCAGGATTATCCCGGCAGGTTGGCATAGAGGGCCTGAGTCACACCTGTTGTCAGAGCCTCTTCCATTGCCGTCGTGGTCAGGATCACGACAGAAAGGCGCTTTTGGGGATCGGCAAACCACTTGTGCCCGTAGACGCCTCCCCAGGAAAGCGCGCCGGCAGAATACGGCACATTGGCTTCGGCCGGGTTCAGGGTAACGGCCCAGCCAAGGCCAAAGCCGGTACCGGGGTCGGTGACGATGCCTTCCGGAAGCTGGTTGACCGACATCTGCCTCATGATGTTTTCTCCTATCGTCGGAACGCGGTTTGTCCTGATCGCCTCTACCAGCCGCATGACATCATGTGCCGTGCCAATCATACTGCTTCCGCCGGAAGGGTGTTCGTCCGGGCA
>JAJDFZ010000043.1 GCA_030269625.1 Oxalobacter sp. OttesenSCG-928-P03
CGGAAATAAATCAATAACATTTAGTTGTATTTTGGCAACTTTTTGTAACAAAACATTGCATGAGGCAGGTGTTTTCGGAAATGGTTTATCTGCCTGTTTTGTATAGCGGAAAATTATGGAGAGAAAGATGGGCGTGCCACGATGATATGGCAGGGGCGGGTTTTTTGTACTGCATCAAAAAATGGCAGGGAGGGATGTGAAATGATTCTCTCGCCGGATTGTGGGGCAACGGATACGGTTTTGGCATGAAACAGGAACGACAATTAACATTCGCGGGTGTATAATTTCTTCGAGGGGAAATTTCGTTTTGGCGGGCTTTCCGCACAGCCACAAACCGGCTGCCGGGTGAGGGAAAAAAGTGCCTGGCCGGACTGGGGTTTTTACATTTATCGGCAGAAAGGGTATTTTTGTGCCGGTCATGCTTTTTTCCATGCGTTTCAACCGGTATGTCACCTGAGAATACCCAGCTGCGGACCGATTGAGACAGGAAAGGTCAGGTGACAGTAAATGAAGCAGGATTACGGAAAAAATACTTATCTGTTTGCAGGGAATGCCCCTTATGTCGAGGAGCTTTACGAAGCGTATCTTGATAACCCGGGATCGGTTCCTGAAAATTGGCGGAATTATTTCAATTCCATGCAGAATGTTCCTGCGGTAGATGGCAGTGGACGAGCCGATGTGAGACACAGCCCGATTATCACGGCGTTTTCCGAACGCGCACGCCAGCCTTACCGCGCGCTGCAGCCATCCACAAGCGCGCAACTGGAAAGAAAGCGCATCGCCGCACAGCAGATGACGGCGGCCTATCGTTTCCAGGGGACGCTCTGGGCGAACCTGGATCCGCTGCAAAGACGGGAGCGCCCCCATATTCCCGAACTTGAGCCGACATTTTACGGTTTTACGGATGCCGATATGGATCTGGCATTCAATATCAGCAATACCTACTTTGGCCCGGAAACCGCGTCGCTGCGCAATCTTTTGCAGATGCTCAGGAATACCTACTGCCGCTCGATCGGCGCTGAATTCATGTATATCAGCGACCCTGCGCAAAAACGCTGGATGCAGGAAAGGCTGGAATCGATCCAGGCGACGCCGGATTTTTCTCCTGAAAAGAAACGCCGCATCCTGGAAAGACTGACTTCGGCTGAAGGCATGGAGCGTTATCTGCATACGCGTTATGTCGGCCAGCGTCGTTTTTCGCTTGAAGGCAGCGAGAGTTTCATTGTGGCGCTGGACGAGGCGATCCAGCGTGCTGGTGAGCGGGGTATCCAGGAGATCGTGCTGGGCATGGCGCATCGCGGCCGGTTGAATGTACTGGTCAATATCATGGGCAAGATGCCGAATGATCTTTTTGCCGAGTTTGAGGGAACAAAGGAAGTCGATGTCCGTTCCGGTGACGTGAAATACCACCAGGGCTTTGTCCGGGACATTTCAACGCCGGGCGGGCCGGTTCATTTGTCTTTGGCTTTCAATCCATCGCACCTCGAAATTGTGAACCCGGTTGTGGAAGGTTCTGCCAAGGCGCGCATGAAGCACAGGAGCGATGAGGATGGCTCGCAGGTCCTGCCGATTCTGGTACATGGCGATGCGTCATTCGTGGGGCAGGGCGTGGTCATGGAAACGCTGAACCTGGCGCAGACGCGTGGCTACAGTACGGGCGGCACCCTTCATATCGTGATCAATAACCAGATCGGTTTTACCACGTCTGATCCCCGTGATTCACGTTCGACGCTGTATTGCACCGATGTCGTCAAGATGATTGAGGCGCCGGTTTTCCATGTCAACGGAGATGATCCGGAAGCGGTCGCGCTGGCCATGCAGATTGCACTTGATTTCCGCATGGAGTTCCGCAAGGATGTGGTGGTGGATGTAGTGTGTTACCGCAAGCTCGGACATAACGAGCAGGATACGCCTTCAATGACACAGCCGCTGATGTACAAAAAAGTCGAAAATCATCCGGGTGTGCGGCATATTTATGTCGAGAAGCTGGTTTCACAGGGGGTGGTAACAGAGCAGGTTGCCAACGCGATGATGGCGGAATACCGGGACCGGATGGATGCCGGAGAGCCGGTTATTGATCCCCTGATTTCCAATGCGATCAGCAAATCCGGGTCAGAGTGGCAGCCTTACCTGAACAAGAAATGGAAAGACCGGGTGGATACGGCTTTGCCGGCAGAAGAACTGAAACGGCTCTCAGAGCGTATTACCGTTGTTCCCAAGGATTTCGGTGTGCATCCCCTGGTGGAAAGGGTGTTGCAGGACCGCCTGGCGATGGGACGCGGTGAAGAAATGGTAGATTGGGGAATGGGTGAGCATCTGGCATTTGCCTCGCTGCTTTCTGCCGGTTTTCCCGTGCGCCTTTCCGGCCAGGATTCCGGGCGCGGGACTTTCGTGCATCGTCACGCCGTTTTGCACGACCAGAACCGGGAGCGATGGGATGCCGGCACCTATATTCCGCTTCAGCATGTATCGGATGGCCAGGCCGAATTTACCGTGATTGATTCGGTGCTGTCAGAGGAAGCGGTTTTGGGGTTTGAGTACGGATATTCGACAGCGGCTCCCAATACGCTGACTATCTGGGAGGCGCAGTTTGGCGATTTTGCCAATGGCGCGCAGGTGGTGATTGACCAGTTTATCAGCTCGGGTGAGGCAAAGTGGGGACGTGCATCAGGCCTTGTCATGATGCTGCCGCACGGCTATGAAGGGCAGGGGCCGGAACATTCATCGGCACGCATTGAGCGTTACCTGCAATTGTGCGCGGAGGAAAATATGCAGGTGGTGCAGCCTTCATGCGCTTCGCAGATTTTCCATGTCCTGCGCCGCCAGATGCTCAGGATGTACAGGAAACCGCTGGTTATCCTGACGCCAAAGTCACTTCTGCGCAACAAGGAGGCGTCTTCCCACATTGACGAATTGGCCAAGGGCGAGTTTCGTCCCCTCATTGGCGAGGCGGATGCCTCCATCAAGAGGAATGAGGTTGAGCGGGTGCTTGTCTGCTCAGGCAAGGTTTATTATGAACTGGTCAACCAGCGCAGGGAGCGCAACAAGACGGATACGGCCATTATCCGCATTGAGGAGCTTTACCCCTTCCCGCAGGAACTGTTTGCGCGGGTGCTGAAAGGGTTCTCGAGCTGTACAGAGGTCATGTGGGTTCAGGATGAGCCGCAGAACCAGGGCGCATGGCTGCAGATACATCCGAATCTGCTGGCGGGCATGCAGATGGGGCAGAAGCTTTCTGTCGCCAGCCGCCCGGCCAGTTCTTCCCCGGCAGTGGGTTATCTCGATATGCATCTTGAGCAGCAGAAAGAGCTGCTTGATGCAGCGTTTTCACGGATGAAAGGCCTGGTTATTATCCGGTGATGTTAATTTTTATTTGCGGTAGTTGTCTAACGAGTGGAGATGCGATATGGCAGTTCTGGAGGTAAAAGTTCCGCAGTTGTCCGAGTCGGTTTCTGAAGCCGCCCTGCTCACCTGGCACAAAAAAGCGGGTGATACGGTTGAGGTGGATGAGAATCTGGTTGATATTGAGACCGACAAGGTCGTGCTTGAGCTGCCGAGTCCCGGAGCCGGGGTTCTGACGGAAATACTCAAGGAAGCGGGAGCGCTGGTCGTCGCCGGGGAAGTCATTGCCCGGATTGATACGGCTGCCGCTGTGGCGCCTGACAGTGCCGCAAAGAAAGGGAAAAAAGGCAAGGCAGCAAAAGAGGCTGCTCTTGCAGCGCCGGCTTCGGCATCGGCGCCGGTTTCACCGCCTCCGGCCGTGCCGCCGCAGACAGCGCCTTCTGCGCCCTCTCCGGCGTCTTCCTACGATGAGTCCTCACACCCTGCCGGGATCGTGATGCCGTCGGCAGCACGCCTGATGGCGGAGAATGATCTGGGTTATAACGATGTGACCGGGACGGGAAAAGACGGGCGCATCCTGAAGGAAGACGTGTTGCGCGCGATGGAAATCGGCCCGGATGTAGGGCGGATTCCTTCTTCGCCGCCCTCCCTGCAGTCCGTGCCGTATTCACCGCCTTCCAGCTTTGTCCCGGGAGCGCCCAATAACAATCGCCCTGAAAACCGGGTACCGATGAGCCGTCTGCGTGCCAGGATTGCCGAGCGTCTCATCCAGTCGCAACTGACCAATGCCACGCTGACGACGTTCAATGAAGTGAATATGCAGCCGGTGCTGGATATCCGGCGCAAGCTGGGAACCGAATTCGAGGAAGAGCATGGTGTCCGCCTTGGCCTGATGTCATTTTTCATGAAGGCCGCCGTTGCCGCCCTCAAGAAATTCCCCGTGGTCAATGCTTCTATTGACGGCAATGACATTGTCTATCACGGCTATTTTGACATCGGTATTGCGATCAGTTCCCCGCGGGGGCTGGTTGTTCCCATCATGCGGGACGTTGATCTGATGTCGCTGGCGGATATCGAGAAAAAGATTGCGGAATTCAGCGGCAGGGCAAAAGAAGGCCTGCTGACGCTGGATGATCTGACAGGAGGAACGTTCTCGATTTCAAATGGCGGTGTGTTCGGATCAATGATGTCAACACCGATTATCAATCCGCCGCAGTCAGCTATCCTGGGGATTCATTCCACAAGGGAAAGGCCGGTTGTCGAAGACGGACAGATTGTTATCCGCCCGATGAATTACCTGGCGCTTTCCTATGACCACCGCCTGATTGATGGCAGCGAGGCAGTGCAGGCGCTGGTGACCATCAAGGAAAACCTGGAAGATCCGTCGCGCCTGCTTCTGGATCTTTAAGCGGTATGTCGACGACAGGAGGATTTGAATGGGTGTTCTGGTTGATGTGGGGGTAATCGGCGCCGGACCTGGCGGTTATATTGCCGCGATCAGGGCGGCGCAGCTCGGTTTGAGTGTTGCCTGTATTGATGACTGGAAAAATGTGTCAGGCGGCCCTGCTCCTGGTGGCACCTGTGTCAATGTGGGTTGTATTCCCTCCAAGGCGCTTTTAGAGTCTTCCGCTCATTTTGATATGGTCAAAAACGGCGCGGCGGCACATGGAATCGAGGTGAAGGGCGCCACCCTCAACCTGAACCGGATGCTGGGCCGCAAGGATGATGTCGTCAAAAGGAACAACGAGGGCATTCTTTTTCTTTTCAGGAAAAACGGGGTCAGTTTTTATCATGGCACAGCCTCTTTTGCCGGATGGTCCGAGGCGGGCTATGAACTGAAGGTTTCCGGCAAGGAAGAGCAGTTTCTGACATGCCGCCATGTGATCATTGCGACCGGTTCCGCGCCAAGAAGCTTGCCGGATCTGGAATTTGATGAAAAGCGCATTTTGTCCAACACCGGAGCGCTCTCGATGGAATCGGTGCCGAAACGCCTGGGCATTATTGGCGCGGGCGTCATCGGGCTGGAACTGGGGTCGGTGTGGCACAGGCTGGGTTCGAAAGTCACGCTTTTGGAGTCGCAGCCCACGCTGCTTGGCGCTGCTGACAGGCAGATAGCAGGGGAGGCGTTGAAGTTCATGCGTGCGCAGGGGCTGACTATTCAACTGGGCGCATCCATACGGCATATCGAGCCATCGTCGTCCAGTGTTGCCGTTGAATATGATGATGCCAACGGTACGATACAAAGAGCGGCTTTTGACCGCCTGATTGTTGCGATCGGGCGTGTTCCCAGGACATCCGGCCTGGATGCCGGCAAGGTAAACCTGAAACTGGATGAACAGGGTTTTATTGCAGTTGATAGTGAGTGCCGGACCAATCTGCAGAATGTCTGGGCCATCGGTGATGTTGTCAGGGGGCCCATGCTGGCGCATAAAGCAGAGGAAGAAGGAATTGCCGTGGCAGACCGGATTGCCGGAAAGTTCGGGCATGTGAATTACGCCACGATCCCCTCGGTGGTTTATACGCATCCCGAGGTGGCATGGGCTGGAAAAACAGAACAGGAACTGGAGTCTGAAGGGCGTGAATTCAGGGCCGGCACTTTTCCTTTTATGGCAAACGGACGCGCGCGCGCCATGAATTCGACTGAAGGGCTGGTCAAAATCCTGGCGGACGCTCACACAGACGAGGTTTTGGGGGTTCACATGATTGGCCCCATGGTTTCCGAACTGATTGCCGAGGTGGTGCTGGCCATGTCATTCAAGGCGTCATCTGAAGATATTGCGCAGGTGTGCCATGCGCATCCGACCTTGTCTGAAGCTGTGCGTGAGGCAGCGCTGGGAGTGAATGGCCGCCTTCTGAATTATTGATATGGATATGGCAAGAAAAAACGACAGGGTTGGTGTTTTATGACAGGGCTGATGTTTCATTGGGCCGGAGGGCGCAGGTTGCTGCGTCTCTTTGCTTTTTCAGGGGTGCTGCTGTCGCTTGGTACGATGCAGGGATGCGCCCATACTGAAGAAGATATGGCCCTTTCTCCCGGCGTGACGGCGCTTCTGCAAGCCTTTCCTGCCGGAACGATTGATTCAATGGAAGAGGCAAATGAAGTGCAGGATGCCGTTGCCCATGAAAATGCAATGCTCGACTATCAGTTCGGCCTGGATATGGATGCCTGCACACAGAAATTTCTGGTGATGCACTGCTACGACGAAACCAAGCTGCGACTCAGGATGGACCGGGCAGCATTGAAACCCCTCTCGATTGAGGCAGATCGTTTCAAGCGGACGGAAAAGGTGCGCCTGCGGGACGAGGCGATGGTGGATGCCGAGCAGGAGGAACTGGGCAAAACGGGTGAGCGGGAAGCTTCCCGCCGCAGGTACATGGAAAAAGAAGAGATGTATCTCCAGGAACAGGCGGAAAGCGAAGCGGACAGGCATTCATCAGAGCGCAAGGCTTCGCGCAAAAAATATGAGGAAAAGCAGCAGAGTTATGTGGATGAGAAAGCGGCTGATGAGGCTGCGCCGCCGCAGGTGGAAGAGGGCGCCTATACCGTGCGCGAGCCCAGTCAACTGAAAAATCCGGATACCGTCCTGACACCCGGGCAGCGCGCTGAAAATGTGCGTGAGTACGAGGAGAAAAAACGGGAGTCTGAAAGAAAGCAGGAAAACGTCCAGCGCAAGACAGCAGAAACCCAGGCAAAAAGAGAAAAGCGTGCTGCTGACAGGACGAAGGAGGTCAAACGGAAGCAGAAGGAAGCCAAGGATTGATAAAAAGGCGGTTCAGCGTTCTTCGGTTTCTTTTTCAAGGGGCTTCCCTGTAAAGGTTTTCGAGAACGTTTTCAAAGTCTTCCTCAAGCAGTGTGATGAAGGCTGCCAGCGCCTCGCAGTCCTGATGGTCAAGAGAGGCATTCATGCCGGCGGCATGATGAAAAATGATGCGCAGTGTGCCCAGGGAGGCAATAAGAACCGAAAGCCGGTCAAGTCCCTGATAAGGCGAATGCCTTTTTGCCGGGTTCATTGTGCCGGATAGCTCTGACAGGCCGGCAATGGCTGACTTGATTTGTTCTTCATCAAGAAGAGGTTTTTCATCCATGCTCATGTTTTGTTGCCTCCGCTGTGTTTTTTCTGTGCTGGCAAGTGGTGGACCGGGCTCACGCTGAAAAGTTCCGGCGCTTCTCCATTTTTGGGCAGGCTGTCTTTTTCCTCTTGATTTTTTTATGATGGAGTAAGGTAAAATCAGGTGTTGTCACAAAGCGATACTGGTCAAACAGGTTTTAACAGGAAGGAAAGGCATGGACAAACAGATCAGGGATGATGAAAGAGCATATATGGCAGAATGGAATTCCGGGATAATGCGCCGCTTTTTCATGCTGCTGGCTGGCGGGCTGCTCTCGTTTTTTTTCCTGACGGTTTGTGGCAGGGCTTTGGCGAAAGGAAAATCACAGCAGGCAGAGGCTGCTGATGATGAGTCAAAAATGGCACGCTTAAAGGGAAGTGCCATTGCGGGAGATCCGGAACAGCAGCTCCGGCTGGGTATCATGTATGCCGCTGGTGTTGAAGGATGGATTGATCACAGAGGGGCCATATTCTGGCTCAGAAAGGCTGCGGAACAGGGCGAACCCAACGCCCAGATGCTGACAGCCATGATGTACCTGGAAGGACTGGGTGTCCGGCGCAGCTACATGCAGGCTGCAAGATGGGCCAGGCTGTCCGCCCTGCACGGCAATATGATTGCCCAGCTTCTGATGGGCGCTTTTCTTGAGGACGGGGTTGGCGTGCGCCGTGATCTTGAGCGCGCGGCATACTGGTACCGCTATGCGGCCAACAATCCCGTTGAGATCGGCGCGAGGCAGCGCCTTGGCACGTTGTATCTTGAAGGAAAGGGCGTGCCGCAGGATACGGCAGAAGGACTCAAGTGGTTGAATGAAGCGGCTGAAATGGGGGATGCGAATGCCTGTTTCCAGCTCGGCATGCTTTATTACGATGGCAGGCTCGTTGAACGTGATTACGAGAAGGCGCTTAACTGGTACCTGCAGGCCGCAGAGGCCGCCCCTGCCGAAAAAGGAAGCGGCGCCATTGAAATGGTTCTGGGAGCAGCAGCCGTACCCGGTGAGGCGTACACGAGAACAATCGGGCAGATCATGAAGCGCAATCCGCATGTGGTGCGTGATGCGCAGTTTTATGTCGGCCTGATGTATGAGACAGGGCGGGGTACGGAGCAGGATATGGAGCAGTCAGGTGTCTGGTATCAAAAGGCAGCTGATGCCGGTGACGAGATTGCCAGGCAAAGACTGGTATTTCTGAAAAACGCTGTGTGAGTGTTTCCTGCAGGATAACGTTATCCTGTTTGTTTCATGCGCTTGAGATGCGGTTCCAGTTTTTCCATTTCAGCATGACTCAATATGGACAGGTCCGCTCCGGCACGCACCAGTGCCCTTGCACTGGACATTTTTTGTGTCTTTAACGCCAGTTGAAGGGGATAGCCATCATCCCCGTGTTTTTCATTTGGGTCAAACCCGATACTCAGAAGATATTTCACCAGTTGTGAATTTTCAATACGCGCGAAAAGCGTGATGAAGAGCAGGTTGTGTCCATGCACGCACCGGGCGTTTTTGTCGGCACCGCTTTCCAGCAGCAGTTTGATGATTTCGACAGAAACACCGTTTGAGCAGGCAATCGTGATAGCGCATTCGTTGTAATTGTCGCGCTGGTTGACATTGCCGGTTTTCAGGAGCGCGCGAACCAGTTCGATGTCAGCGCGGTGGGATTGCAGGGCCAGCATCAGGGTGGTTTTATTGTATTCACCCTTCTGGTTCGGATTGGCTCCGGCAGCCAGAAGCGCCTTGGCTTTTTCATATTGGCCGGCTCTCAATGCAGACATAAAGATGGCATCGACATCCATGGCCTTTCTGGTGGAATGGTAGGCGACCGGGTTGATCCTGTTCTGGGTCAGCTGAACAGGAGTATCCATATCGTATGCACTGGCTGTACTAAAGGAAAGTACGGCAAGACCTGTCATGGCAACGACAAGCTTGCGCCGAATCATTCGTAATTCCACTTTTCTGCCTACGTTTTTCGTAATTCCGGAATAACAATTTCCAGTATTGCAAAACTGTCTTTATGTTTTGACAAGATTATAGGGCAGGAATAATAAGGCAGAAAAGAAAAAACAACATTTCACTGTAATTTTGTTGTTTTTTGGTTTATTTGTATGTGTTTTTCTGTTTTTTGCATGTATTTCCAGCTTTTTCATTTCCCTGAATCAGGATGAAAAAATGACAGGGCCGGGTAGTGAGCCTGTCCTGTTGGCCGGATGAAAGCAGCTTGGATCCGGATGGCGGCTGGCGGATTCAGCTTGCCAGGATGTTCAGGCGAAAACGCCAGGCGCTTTCTTCGTATCTGTCGAGAACGGACACGTCAGCACCGGCATCAACGAGTGCCTGGGCACTGCGAATGCGATCAGCCCTGGCGGCAAGAACAAGAAGAGGGGTGCCGTCCGGGGAGGTATCATTGGCGGAAAAGCCGTTATCCAGCAGATATTTCAGCAGGTCGACATTTTCCCTGTCTGCTGTCAGTGCCAGGTAAAGCAGCGTTTTCCTGTCAAAACGGGTATTGATTTTTGCGCCGTTATCAAAAAGCTGCCTGACAATCTCCACAGGCGCGCCATTGGCGCAGGCGGTCATGATGGCGGTGGTGCCGTAGTTATCCATCAGGTTGACATCATTGGTTTTCAGCAGGAGCGTGACAAGTTCCGGGTCGGGAGCCGGGCTGTTAACGGCAAGATGAAGCGCTGACTGGTTTTCCTCATTGATCTGGGAAGGGTTGGCTCCGGCATGAAGCAGATACAAGGCGGCATCAAACTGGCGTGCCGAGAGTGTCCGCATGAACATCAGGTCGCGTTCAGCCTGTGTGATGTGATCGTTGAAGAGCCGGATGACTTCCACATTGCCTGTTTCCTGCACCAGCTTCAGCGTTTCCACGCCACGCAGGTTTACCGTGTCTGTATCCGCGCCGTTATCCAGCAGCACACTGATGGTTGCTTCCATGGGGCGCATGCTTTCCAGTGCGCGTGATGCAGGCTGGCGCAGCGCTTTCATGAGCGGCGTTTCCCCATACTGGTCTGTTGCGTTGATATCGGCCCCTTCATCAAGCAGGCGTTTTACGGCATCAGGATAAAGTTCGGCTGCAGCATCCATGAGCCGTTCATTCGTGCGCTCAATACAGATTTCGCAAACGTCATTTCTGGATGCGCATGCCAGGAGCAGGAATGTGGCAAAAAAAGCCAGTACGTAAGAAAACAGTCGTTTGCGCATGAAAATCTCCTCCTGGTCGGGCCGCAAAAACAGAATGAAACAGGAACAGGCATCATTGTATTCCAGACCGCTCAAAAGGACATGAAAAAAATGACATCCAGTGTATGTAAAAAAAGAAATGCCGGGTTTTTCATGTAAATCAAAATGCCCACTTTGTGCCGGATTTACTATACGATGTATCTGCAAATCAGTAATGAGTTTACCGGGGTGGCGAGGGTCGCCCTGGTTGTTGATTCACTGCCAGGAGGTGCTGCTGTCCGTGGATAATCATGTCCGGGGCATCCCTGGTTTCCAAGTAGGAAGGCAAGTACCATGAGCGCAAAAAAAACCAAAGTCTCCAATACAAAAATTGCTGAATTCCTGGGGAAGGTCTATGCCCATAACAACAGCATGAAGCTGTATCACTGGGCCGTTACCGGTACCGGCAGTTATGCAAGACATATGGCCATTGATGAGGCGCTGGAATCT
>JAJDFZ010000044.1 GCA_030269625.1 Oxalobacter sp. OttesenSCG-928-P03
TTGAAGCGTTCATTCAACTCGGCCGCAACCTTGGTTACTGCTGCCTGCACTTCTTCGGCGGAGCAGACCAGTTCCGTTCTCTGCAGAATTTTCTTTGCGCGCTCGTTATGAGAATCCATTCTTTTTACTCATGAAAAATAATAAAACACGGGCCTTTCAGGGATAAAAGCCAGCTTGAAAAGTCATCCCGGACCATATCAGTTATAGAATTATGCAGGATTTACAATTTAAAACAATAAGAATATAAACAATCAATCGAAGTTGGGCCGGCAAATGTCCGTGCAAAAAGAACCGGACGCCTGTATAACCTGATCGAAAACGGAATAAACATGCAAGCACATCCTGTCTCTGATGATCCTGTTGCCGGGCGCATCCGGCTGTTACGTCACGCCATGCAGGAAGAGGGGATCGATGCCTGTATCGTGCCGACATCAGATCCGCATCTTTCCGAATACCTCCCGGCCCACTGGCAAAGCCGCCAGTGGTTTTCCGGATTTGATGGCTCTGCTGGCACGCTTGTGGTGACCCGGGATGCCGCCGGGTTGTGGACAGACAGCCGGTACTGGACTCAGGCCGAAAAACAGCTGGCAGGAACCGGAATCGTCCTGATGAAGATTTCGGGTGGAAATGTTCTGTCCTACGCCGACTGGCTGGTTGAACAGCTGGAAGCAGGCAAGGTGGTGGGTCTGGACGGGCAACTGGTCAGTCTGGCCGCCGGCCGCCAGCTGGAAGAAAAATTCCGTCCGGCGGGCATTTCCCTTAATGCCGGCTGTGATCTGGTTTCGCGTATCTGGCCGGAGCGTCCTCCTTTACCCGCTTTTCCTGTTTATGAGCATGATGCCTTTTACGTTGCGCTAAGCCGTGCCGGGAAACTGCAGGCATTGCGTCAGATACTGGATACCGCCGGTGCGGACTGGCATTTTATTTCAACGCTGGATGATATCGCCTGGCTTTTGAATCTGCGGGGCTCAGACATTGCATTCAACCCGCTTTTCATTTCCCATTTGCTTGTCGGGATGAATCAGGCGGAACTGTTTGTCGATGACGCAAAAATACCGGCATCCCTGCGTGAAAGGCTGGCTGCAGATGGCGTTATTCTGCGTCCATACGAAAGTGCCGGGCAGGGGCTGCAGATGCTGCCGCTGGATGCGGTCCTCATGCTGGATCCCCGGCGTGTGACATTCGGGATGGTCCAGGCGCTCAACAGCGGTATCCGGCTTGTGGAAGCCATTAATCCGACGGTGCTTTTGAAGTCACGCAAGGCGGAAAGTGAAATAGAACATATCCGCCGGACCATGGAGCAGGATGGGGCTGCCCTGTGCGAATTTTTTGCCTGGTTTGAATCAGCCCTGGAAAAGGGAGAGAGGGTAACGGAACTTACAGTGGCGGAGAAACTGGAAGCCTGCCGTAAAGAAAGGCCCGGTTATGTCAGCCTGAGTTTTGATACGATTGCCGGATTCAATGAAAATGGCGCTCTGCCGCATTATCGCGCGACAGCGGAAAGCCATGCGGTGATCGGCCAGCCGGGCCTGCTCCTGATCGATTCCGGTGCGCAGTATTTCGGCGGGACGACGGATATTACCCGCGTGGTGCCGGTGGGCGTGCCATCAGCAGAGCAGAAACGGGATTTTACGCTGGTCCTGAAAGGATTGATTGCGTTGTCCTGTGCGCATTTTCCCCGCTCGGTGAGAGCATCCATGCTCGATGCCATTGCCCGTGCGCCGCTCTGGCAGGAGGGCGTGGATTATGGACATGGCACAGGGCATGGCATTGGCTATTTTCTGAACGTGCATGAAGGCCCCCAGTCGATTTCCTATCAGGCTGTGCCGGATGCTCATACTGCCATGGAAGAAGGGATGGTGACGTCGATTGAACCGGGGATTTACCGTCCCGGGCGCTGGGGTATCCGGCTGGAGAATCTGGTTGTCAACCGGAATGCCCGGACAACGGAATTCGGTGAATACCTGGGTTTTGAAACATTGACGCTATGCCCGCTGGATACCCGCTGCATGGATATGTCATTGCTGACACATGCGGAAGTCGCCTGGCTCAATCGCTATCATGCTGAAGTCCGGCACCGCCTTTTACCGCTCCTGTCAGAGACAGCAAAAGCCTGGCTGGTTTCCCGGACGCACCTGTTGTCGCATCCGGCGCTGCCCTGACGCAAAAAAAGCTCGTGACAGCCGCCGCGAGCTTTTTTTGCGTCAGGGATGGAATGATCTTAAAGATGCCCGTCCACGCCCGGGACCGTAGCAGATGAGGAGATGGCATACCCCTTTTCCTGTATCTGTTTTGCCGGCTGGATAATCGAAAGTTCATCCAGCGATTCTGTATCCAGGTTCAGTTCCACGCCTCTTGAGTCTAGCTGCCAGTCGATATTGGCCGCTTCTGAAGGAATCAGTCTTCCTTCAGGCACGATCAGATAGGAAAACGTCTTGTCCCGTTCTTCCCTGCGGAAAACATCTACTCTCATTTGAATCTCCTGATAAGTTTTTGAATCAACATCACAAACTTTGATCCGGGTACACATGAACCATGAAAAACTTCCTGGCCGGACAAATCGGATACACCCGTGCTTTCAGGATACTATGGAAAACGCGCGCTGAAAACCGGTGAGAGCGATCTTGCCGCTATTTCGGGATATAGATCAAGGGCGGAAGGGCGGTTGCGGCAAAATTGCTTTTTTGTTCCTGAAAACAGAAAAGCCCGGCAAAAGCCGGACTTTTCGAAGTGGTGAGGCAGGGTCAGATATCGATATTGCCTGCCATCAGCGCATGATTTTCAATGAAGGCGCGCCGTGGCTCCACATTGTCTCCCATCAGCGTGGTGAAAATCTGGTCAGCGGCAATGGCATCCTCGATCCTGACTTTCAGAAGGCGGCGGACCCCCGGATCCATGGTGGTTTCCCACAGCTGATCCGGATTCATTTCTCCCAACCCTTTGTAGCGCTGCTTGGAAACGCCGCGCTCGGCCTCATTTCGCAGCCACTGCATAGCCTGGTGGAAATTCTGGATCGGGGTTTCCCGCATGCGGTCGCCTTCTCCGCGCCTGACCACTGCCCCGGTGCCGATCAGTCCGCTGAATGTCTGTGATGCCTTGGTGAGCGTGCGGTAATCGGCGCTTCTGAGGAAGTCGCTGTCAATCCTGCTCAGGCGGATATTGCCGTGCTGCCTGCGCTGGATGCACAGGGTATATTCACCGGAAAGGTCATCCTTTTTCGCCACGACCTGAACATCCGGGTCATTGATGGCATCGGTTAACTGGTGTGCAGAGCGCTCGGCGGCCTCTCTGGTTTCGAGACTCAGTGCGGTTCCGGTCATGATGGCGGAAAGCGCATCGGTATCAATGAGCCGGGAAAGGCGCGTGATAACGCTGTTGGCCAGATTGTACTGCCTGACCATTTCCTCGAGTGATTCGCCATTGACCGGTTCTGCACCGGCCCGGGTGATCAGTGAGGCGCCCTGCAGGGCGATCGACATCATGTGGGTGGCTTCTTCCAGGTCATCCTTGAGATAACGCTCGTCACGGCCTGCCTTGACCTTGTACAGGGGCGGCTGGGCGATATAAATATGTCCGCGTTCAACCAGCTGTGGCATCTGCCGGTAAAACAGCGTCAGGAGAAGCGTGCGGATATGGGCGCCGTCGACATCGGCATCCGTCATGATAATGATGCGGTGATAACGCAGTTTCTCGATATCAAAATCATCCGGGCCAATACTCGTGCCGAGTGTGGCGATCAGGGTTGTGATCTGCTCGGAGGAGAGCATTTTTTCAAAGCGGGATTTTTCCACGTTGAGTACCTTGCCGCGCAAGGGCAGGATAGCCTGGAATTTGCGGTCACGGCCCTGTTTGGCAGAACCGCCGGCCGAATCGCCCTCAACAATATACAGCTCAGCCAGGGCAGGGTCTTTTTCCTGGCAATCGGCAAGCTTGGCTGAAAGACCGAGACCATCCAGCACGCCCTTGCGTCGCGTCAATTCCCTTGCCTTGCGCGCCGCTTCGCGCGCACGCGCCGCTTCGACAATCTTGCTGCAGATGATCTTGGCATCAGACGGCCTTTCCAGGAGATAGTCTGTCAGGGTTTTCGCCACGATTTCCTCTACCGGGCCGCGGACTTCCGATGAAACCAGCTTGTCCTTGGTCTGGGAACTGAATTTGGGCTCCGGCACTTTGACTGAAAGTACACAGGTCAGCCCTTCCCGCATGTCATCGCCGCTGATATCGACCTTGGCTTTTTTGGCGAGCTCGTTTTCTTCGATGTAGCGATTAATGACGCGGGTCATGGCTGCCCTCAGGCCAGTCAGATGCGTGCCGCCATCCCGCTGCGGAATGTTGTTGGTATAGCAGAGAACCTGCTCGTTGTAGCTGTCATTCCATTGCATGGAAATATCGACTGTGATCGGCGTATCCTGGTCTGACATCCGCTCACCGGTGGCCTGGAAAATGTTCGGGTGCAGGACGCTTTTGCCCTGGTTGATGTATTCAACAAAACCCCGGGTGCCGCCTTCGTAGGCAAAAACCTCCGAGCGCCCGGACCGTTCATCTGTCAACTGGATGCGCACGCCATTATTCAGGAATGACAGCTCGCGAATGCGCCTTGCCAGCGTGTCATAGTTGAATTCGATCGCGGAAAAAATCGTATCGTCCGGCCAGAAGTGGACCTTCGTGCCGGTTTCCGAGGCATCTCCGATAACGCGGATTGGGACGCATTCGACGCCGTCAATCATTTCAATGACCGGGTCCTGTGGAATGCCGCGGACGAATTCCATGTAATGCTTTTTGCCGTCACGCTGGATAGTCAACTGCAAAAGGGTGGAAAGGCCATTTACGCAGGAAACACCGACACCGTGGAGGCCGCCGGAAACCTTGTAGGAATTCTGGTCGAATTTTCCGCCGGCATGAAGTTCTGTCATCACGATTTCGGCCGCACTGCGCCTGGGCGTGTTTTTGTCATCAAGCTTGATCCCGGTTGGAATGCCGCGGCCGTTATCCACAACGGAAACGGAGTTGTCTGTATGCAGGGTGACATGAATTTCTGTGCAATAACCAGCCAGTGCCTCGTCAATCGAATTATCGAGCACTTCGAATACCAGGTGATGAAGCCCGGTGCCATCGGAGGTATCGCCAATGTACATGCCGGGACGTTTGCGGACGGCTTCCAGTCCTTCAAGGATCTGGATGGATTCTTCTCCGTAAACGTTGTTGGTATCGAGGTTATCAGTATTCTGGTTTTGTGACATGAAACAGCCTTTTTAAACAGCGGCCCGCCCGGCGGGCCTCAATAACGATAACGGATACGTATCAAACGTACCCGTATCGGGTCAGATGATCCGGAGATCAAATGCGCATCGGCATGACGACATACCTGAAATCGGGGTTATCCGGCAGTGTAATCAGGGCTGACGAATTGGCGTCGCCCAGTTCGATGATCACATTGTCGTTTTTCTGGTTACCCAGAATATCCAGCAGATAAGTCACATTGAAACCGATATCAATGCTGTCGCCGGTATAGTCGATTTCGAGCTCTTCAATAGCCTCTTCCTGATCGGTATTCGTTGAGCTGATCTTGAGGCTGCCGGCATCCACAATACAGCGGATACCCTTGAATTTGTCGCTGGTCATGATGGCTGCACGCTGCAGTGCGCGCTGCAGTTGTTCCCGCGAGATGGTGAAGCGGTTTTTGTAGCCCTTGGGAATGACGCGGGTATAGTCCGGGAACTTGCCTTCTACCAGTTTTGAGATCAGTTCGATACCGCTGAAAGTAAACTTGATCTGGGTACTGCTGATATCAATACGGACGGGATCATCCGAGTCGTCAAGCAAGCGCTGCAGTTCCAGTACGGTTTTACGGGGAACAATGACGTCATTGCGCTCATATGTCTGGTCGGTTTCGATCTGGCAGTAAGCGAGGCGATGCCCGTCCGTGGCAACGGCGGAGAGGTTTTTTCCATCCGCAATCAGAAGCAGGCCGTTCAGATAGTAGCGGATATCCTGCTGCGCCATGGCGAAGTAGACCATGCCGAAGAGTGCTTTCAGCGATTTTTGCGGCAGTTCAATTGTTGTTTCGTATTCCGGCGCTTCCGCGACGGTTGGAAAATCTTCCGCAGACAGGGTTTGCAGTGAAAAGCGGGATTTGCCGGACTGGACAGTCAGGCGTCTGTCGAGCAGATTCAGGGTGACGTCAGCCGTATCCGGCAGGGCTCGCAGGATATCAACGAGCTTGCGCGCGGCAACGGTCGTTGCCGCCTGTTCGCTGCCAGCGCCGACATCCGCACTGGTCCTGATCTGGACTTCCGTATCCGTCGACAGGAAAGAAACGGCATTACCATCCTTTTTGATCAGAATATTGGAAAGAATAGGCAAGGTATGTCTGCGCTCCACAATGCCGCTTACCATTTGCAGGGGGCGAAGGAGATTGTCTCTGCCGGTCTTAACAAGTTGCATTTTCGGTCCTTGAAAAATTGATATCTGGTTGAATACGGGTTATTTTTTGTTCTGTCTATCAGCCTTTCAGCGTCTGCTCCAGCACATGCAGCTCACGGTTGCATTCCGGGTTCTTGATCCGGTCCTGGGCAATTTTTCTTACGGCATGTAATACGGTTGTATGGTCGCGGCCGCCAAACAGCTCCCCGATTTCGGGCAGGCTTTTCTGGGTCAGCTCCTTTGTCAGGTACATGGCAATCTGACGCGGGCGGGCAATATTGGCCGGGCGTCGCTTGGAGTACATGTCTGCCACCTTGATGTGAAAGAAGTCCGCAACGGTTTTCTGGATGTTTTCAACAGAAATCTGGCGGTTTTGCACAGAAAGCAGGTCCTTTAAGGCTTCCTTTGTCAGGTCAATGGTAACGTCCTGGCCGTGAAAACGGGAGTAGGCGAGAATTTTTCGCAGGGCGCCTTCCAGTTCACGCACATTCGAACGCAGGTGCTTGGCAACAAAAAAGGCAACATCATCTGTCAGTTGAACGCCTTCAATGCCCGCTTTTTTCAAGAGGATTGCAACCCGCATTTCCAGTTCCGGCGGCTCAATTGCAACGGTCAGCCCCGAATCAAAGCGGGAGGTCAGGCGCGCTTCCAGCCCGGCAATTTCCTTGGGATAGGTTTCGCTTGTAATAATGATCTGTTTTTTTGCCGCAATCAGCGCTTCAAAGGCATAGAAAAACTCTTCCTGGGTTCGTGGCTTGCCGACAAAAAACTGAATGTCATCAATCAGGAGAACATCCAGCGAATGATAATAACGCTTTAAGTCATCAAAGCCCTTGCGCTGGTAGGCCGTGACAACATCCCGGACATACTGCTCGGCATGGATATAGCGGATCCGGGCGCCCGGCATGTCCTGCATGACCTGATTGCCGATGGCATGGGTCAGGTGGGTTTTTCCGAGTCCGACACCGCCAAACAGATAGAGCGGGTTATAGGAAACACCGGGATTGTTTGCTACCTGAATGGCTGCCGCTCTGGCAAGCTGGTTGGCTTTTCCCGTGACAAAACTGTCAAAGGTCATTTCCTTGTTGATGCCGCTTTGTTCGTGCGGGGGTGCTTCGACAACCGGGGTATGGTTTCTGGATGGCGCGTCCGGTTTGGCGGAAGACGCCGAACCTGCGGCTGAAGGGGCTGGTGCCGGTGCGGTTTTGCCCGCCCGGGCCTCCAGCGAGAACACAACACTTACCGGGACATGCCAGTACTGGGATGCCAGCGCGGCCAGGCGATCTGAAAACTGGTTTTTGGCCCAGTCCAGCTTAAAGCGGTTGGGCGCGGCAATACGCAGCACACCGTCTTCATAAGCCAGCGCAGTCAGTGGTTTTATCCACGCGTTGTACTGTTGCGGCGTCAGCTCCAGCTCCAGTTGGTTCAGACAGTTTTGCCAGAAATTTTCCATGCCCGTGAATAAAAACAGATAAAACCGTGATACTTGCCCTCAAGAGACAATGTTTCCCCCGAAATGTGCCGTTCATGCCTGTTTTTTGCGAAAACTTCCCGCGTATCTGTAACCTTGACGGTACAAATAAAAACAGAAAATAGCATGATATGGAACCTTGTTATTTTACTCTGAAACAGGAAAGTTATCCACAGGTTCGGGCGTTTTTTGGGCGGTTTCTTTATCAAAATCTTTTATAGTATTGACAGACAAGGGTAAATTACGGTCTAATCACGGGTTCTTTGCACGCAAAGTGATGCTTTTGTCATGGCTGGTGTGGTCATGCCGGCAGTCTGTATCAGTTTGACGAAGCAACAGATTTTCCGTTTATTACTGCTGAATAGCGAGACCACCATGAAACGTACCTATCAACCCTCAGTTGTACGCCGCAAGCGTACCCACGGTTTCCGTGCCCGTATGGCAACGAGAAGTGGCCGTGCTGTGCTGAATGCACGCCGTGCCAAAGGCCGTAAACGTCTGGCTGTATAGTCTGACGGTGCGGACAGCTTGTCGTGTGAGCAATCATTTTTCACGCGAAAGGCGCATCGTTAAAACGGATGATTTTTCATCCGTTTTTCGTTTGAGGCCAAAAAACAGGACCGAGCACTTTACCCTGTATGCCCGGAAAGGCACTTTGCCGCATGCCCGTCTGGGACTGGTCGTTGCAAAGCGTTTTGCTCCGCGTGCAGTGACCCGCAATGCCATCAAGCGGGTCTGCAGGGAGGTTTTTCGGAAAGAAGCGCTGGATCCTGCGGATTGCATTGTGCGGCTTTCCGGCCCGCTTGTATCCCGCAATGCTCCCGCTGTCAGTGTGAATCTGAAGCGGCAGTTGCGAAACGAGTTGAAGCAGTTATTTGCACCACAAACAGAGAACAGGAAAAGCTGATGAAATCGCCATTACAATTGGTTCTGCTTTTTTTGCTTCGGGCATATCAATTGTGCATTAGCCCCTTTTTAGGGCAAAATTGTCGTTTTTATCCAACCTGCTCTCAGTATGCGATTGAAGCCATTTTGACCCATGGCTGCATAAAGGGCCTGTTTCTGGCGCTTTGCCGCTTGTGTAAGTGTCACCCATGGCATGCAGGCGGGTTTGACCCTGTTCCGCCCCGGAAAAACGAATCCGTTTCATCCCCGTATAAACATCAGAATTAAAGATTTATGGATACCAAAAAACGCACTACGTTATGGCTTGTTCTGGCAATTGCACTGTTTATGCTGTGGGATAACTGGCAGGTATACAGGGGAGGCACGTCCATTTTCTTCAGAAGCGGTGCCGAAGCCGCCAAACAGGCAGAAAAAGCCAGAGGCGGTGTGCCCGAGGTCCCTGTCCAGACCGCTGCCATTCCTGTCGCAGAAGAGCCGGAACAAAAGGCGCCTGAGACCCGGCAGATCAAGTCGGCCAAGCCTGCTGAGGTGGTGACTGTTACAACCGATATGCTGGTGGCGCAGATCAACACCGCCGGTGGTGTTTTTGAAAAACTTGAGCTGCTGAAGCACCGGGATAATGTCGACCCGGAAAAACACATGGAGCTTTTCCAGGTAAACGAGCATTTGACATATCTCGCGCAAACCGGGCTGACAGGCGGGGCCTATCCCAACCACACGACAGTGTATTCTGTCCGTCCGGGCAGCCGCACGCTGGGTGATGCCAATGAAATCCAGCTGGTCATGGATGCGGAGCAGGGCGGTGTTCGCCTGACAAAGACCTATACGTTTCATCGTAATGATTACACGGTTGATATCCGGCATGATGTGACCAACCTGGGCAAGGAGCCAGTCAGTCCTGCCGTTTATCTCCAGCTTGTGCGTGATGACGGCAAGCCGGAGGGACAGTCACGCTGGATCAGTACCTTTACCGGGCCGGCGGTTTATTCGAATCAGGACAAGTTCCAGAAGCTGGATTTTGACAAGATTGCGGAAGGCAAGGCAGAGTTTGCCACCAAGGTGGACAGCGGCTGGGTCGGGATGGTCCAGCATTATTTCGTTTCCGCGATTGTTCCGAAAGAAGGCGTTCAGCGCGAAAATTTTGCGCGAAAAATTGATGGGACGCTTTTTGCATTTGGTTCGGTTGTGCCTGTCGGAACCGTTGAGCCGCACAAGATGGTCAGCGTGGAATCCCGGCTTTATGCCGGGCCACAGGAGTCGGCACTTCTTGAAAAAACCGCACCGGGCCTGGAACTGGTCAAGGATTACGGTTTTCTGACGATTATTGCCAAACCGATTTTCTGGCTGATGGTGCAGATTCACAAGGAAGTCGGAAACTGGGGCTGGACGATTATCCTCTTGACTGTCCTGATCAAAATCGCCTTTGTTCCGCTTTCGGCCGCCAGTTATCGCAGCATGGCGCGGATGAAGTCGCACATGCCCAAGATCATGGAGTTAAAGGATCGCTATAAGGATGACAAGCCGCGCCAGAACCAGGTTCTGATGGATTACTACAAGGCGGAAAAAATCAATCCGATTGGGGGCTGTCTCCCGGTTGTTATTCAGATTCCGGTATTCATTTCGCTTTACTGGGTTCTTCTTGCCAGTATCGAGATCCGTAATGCGCCCTGGCTTGCCTGGATTACCGACCTTGCAGCACCGGACCCGTTTTATATCCTTC
>JAJDFZ010000045.1 GCA_030269625.1 Oxalobacter sp. OttesenSCG-928-P03
GTTTTGGTGTGTTTTAGTGTGGGTTTTGCCAGCATTTTGCCAGCATTTAACATCTACTTATACGGCACCAGTGCTACGTTTCAGCGGTTTTTGGGGAAACGTGTTTCGCTACATTTTGCCAGCATTTCCCCAATTTTGCCTATTATTTAAGCATTTTGCTTATTCTTTAAGCAAATCCCGCCCAAAGAGTGCCTCTGCTTTACTGCCGGCATCCGGGTGTGCACCCCTTATCCATTTAGCATAGACACGGGCGATCATGGTCCAGTCTTTGTGCCCCATCTGCTCCGCAAGCCAGGCAGGGGCTTCGCCTGCTGTCAGCATCATGGACGCATAGGTGTGCCTGGTCTGGTATTGCCTGCGGTACTTTACTTTGTCATGAGGAAAGTATCTGTTCCACGGCCTCCACATCGCTTTTGATCCTGCCCATCTATCGTTGGTGTATGGGTCATGAAAGATGTATTTCCCTAATTTAAGGGTGTATGGCTTCTGAGCTTCTAGTGCTTCAAGTGCTGGTTGAAGTAGCTTGACACGCCTCCGGCCTGATTTTGTCTTGGTTGTTTCAGCATCAACCTTTAGAGAGATTGCCTCTGAAGTTAGGGCGCGTCTGATATCAACTTCACCAGTCTTCCAGTTAATATCACCCCACTCAAGGGCAATTTGCTCCGATGGCCTTAACCCGGTCCATAAGGCGAATTGGATAAAGTTCCGAAACTGTCCGGGGAGGGCATCCAGTATTTCTTTCTGCTCTTCCATAGTAAAAGGGTCTACATCATCATCATCTTTGTGACGCTCTTTTACCTTCCATTCCCATTCACGCAATACATTGCTTTCGAGAATATCATCCCGAACAGCGTCAGATAATGCTGTTCGCAGCACGGAAAGTCGATTGTTGATTGTTTTGCCGGAGACTCCGAGTGTCGCGCACCACTGGGATACATGGGAGCGTCTTAATTCTGAAAGTCTGATTTTGCCGAAAGCTGGTATCAGGTGGGTGTAGATAGTTCTTTTATACCCCATGTATGTTGATGCCTTGAGGTGCGCCTGTCTTTCAAGCCAGGGTTCAAGATATTGCTCAACTGTGATTGCCTCGCCTGGGATATCTACAAATTGGTCGGCCATCTTGCTGTCAGGGAACGTCCTCCGGTAGTCAAATATCCCTCTTGCGATAGCGTCAAGAATGGCTGCCCTGTGTTCAGCGGCACGCTTCAGATTGTCAGGGGTGGGGGCGAGCCGGATTCTTTCCCTGCATCGCTTTCCCTTGTACATAAACGTAATTTCGATTGATGTTTTGCTGATGGCTTTGACCCCTGTGATTGTTTCACCCATAAGTAGTACCCCTCTATATCTATTAAAATTCTTCCATCATCCGCCTTGACCCATATCTCTCCTTCGCCCCACGTACCATCACGCAACTTGATGCGGATGGCATTCTCCGTGTAGCCTGAAAGTTCAGAAAATTTCGATATGGTCACGTAGCGCAACATGGTTTCCCTCCTTGATCTGTGATGCAGTTTTGCCAACAACAAAAAGACCCCCTTCGTTCAAAGAGGGTCTTTCTATTACTTATGTCAGTGATTACAAAAAATCTATTCATTCTGTTTCACTCCTTTTGATAGCCTTAGACTCATCTTGTTCTTTCTTTTAAATATAGGAAGAGTTGTTTTGAAATACGATTTTTTATTCCGCTAAATGACAGAAAACAGCCAATATCCCGAACATCAGCGCCAGGAACCCTGCATTACCCAGAAGGCACAGAAATGCCAGGAATGCCATCCAGCCGGCCATTATTCATCTCCATCGCGCAGGTACTCATCTATGGGTGCTCCAATGAGAACACCGAGGACGAACCCTATCGGAATCACACATAGAACAAAGAGGGCATTCTCAACACTTCTTTCAAACAAGTTCCCGCCCCCATACCAATATATGAAGAAGAGAAAGGCATAAATGCTGAGGATGCGCACCACTTCAGACACAGAAATTACTTTCATTTCTCACCCATTAATCACTTAGTTGTAAGGTCTACCACTTCCCAAGTGTCGCCCAGACGGATATGGCATTTGTTACCTTCGTACTTGGTTCTGACGTTTAGTGCCTTGCCATAGCCAGCGCATTCAGATTCAATTTCTTGACCCTTATTGCCGACAAACACTCCCAAAACAAATATCCCGCCCACTACCAAGACGAGCACGATCAATGCAACAATCCCATCATCCATTTACTTCTCCTTGCTGTTATTCGATTTCACACCATCCCCATTCAGACCAGTTAAAAGCGATTTCACGCATAATGTCTTCCTGCGCATCCTCGCTCATGGCGTCCCATTCCTCAGACGAAATGTTTAATTCATCCAGGGAGACGGTTTGCTCATGACAGGAGTGAATATTGGCCCCTGAGTCGAGCCACACCTTAAATTTCCTCATTCATTCCCCCTTGTCAGTCATTTCATCAATGTAGGCGGAGATCAGAAAGGTCACTGCGGCGAGAAGGGCTGGACCGCCACCATAAACGCGATCCACACCTTTAGCAGACCAATTCATGCCACCATCTTCACTTTTCTTTATCCGCACCCAACTTGCGCGACTGCTCCTTAAATGCCCTTCAATGCAGTAAAGCCACTGGTCAGGGAGGTCGCTCACATCTTCTTTTGAGGGTTTCCAGGTCATGTCATACCTGGCGCGATTCTCGTCCCCGTATTCGATGTTCTTGACCTTTACCCCGATAAGGGCAAGTCTTCTTCTCACTTCCTTCAACGTCATTTCTTCTCCATTAAAACTTTCGGCACAAGCACTTCATCACCGAGATAAGCACCCACAAAAGCCCTCATTGCGGCCACCAGTTTTGTATCCCCCATACAGGGATTCCCGATCTTTCCAAAGAGTTGAGCACTGTGCCTGCCATTGCTTGTTTTGTTCAGTAAGATATCTTCGCGGTCGATGATTGGACCCGCATGTGCCCAGTTCTGTCTTGGGGAAAATTCCTCATAGCTCGTTATGACAACACCCGCAGTTTCTTCCCGGCACCGAACAAGCGCCTCTCCTTCGTGAGCCACTGGCTCTAACTTCTCCGCTATAGCCACTGCCCAATCAAGCGCCGCACCTGACAATTTTCGTACCTGCACTTTCTTCATTTCATGGCCTTCCAAGCGATCCACAACATCCCGAAGAAGATTGCGGTCACACAAATCCAATCCATTGCTGTCTCACTTATTACAATGCTTATCACTGAGATTCCTTTCCCATAACTTCATCAATTCTTCTTTAACCGGTGAGGTAGCACCTTTGCGGTGGTGCCATCTGCAAGCCTGACAACCGCCACCTCATTACCAAGAGCGCCCTGCACGTATCTGACCAACACAGCGGGGCCATTAGGAGAAAGCACCGATGTGCCAGGTGGGATATAAGCGTGTTTCATGAAAGCATCCATGAAATAGCGATTGCTGCGACACAGCCAATTAATGCAAAAGTCATATTCGACCTCCCTATAAAAATGAAAAAACCCTATAAAATAAGTTCTTACTTATCAATATAGGGTTTGATTTCAGGAATAGCGTTTTATTTTGCTAAGTCATAATGTCCAAGATTCGCAAAACAAGACAGAAGATCCAGGCAAAGACTGAAACTGCCAGCCCCAGGCACCAGTAAATGAGCAGGTCAAACCCTGCGCCCGAAATGCCACCAAAAGTACCAGTCACCAAGATAGGCAGCACAATGGCCATAATGGTGATAAGGACAGGGATGTGCCACCATGAGAGGGCTATACTTGCTGTCATAAATCCCCCCTTATAAAGGCAGTGCAAGAAAGTCTTCAACATCAAGATAATCAATCCCGAAGTTTTCAGCGCATTTCTTGTCAGAGTCAGAGAATTGGCCAGGCTTGCCGGACGCATCACCGATCATCAGCATTAGGGATTCATCCGCATCTTCTGCCTCATCCCCAAGCGAACTCAGCGCGAAGGCCAGCATTCCAGTATTGGGCTTCCTGTAATTATCAGACGGGTCATTACTGTCGCAAAAGAGCGCCACGACCGCATCTGCGGGAAGATCAACGAATCCGGCAAGCGCAGTCTCCACATATCCGATTTTTAAATTGAAAGTCTGCTTATCAACCAACCCCTTCTCAATGCCACCCTGATTAGAGACGATGGCGATGTAGTCAGGGTTCAAGGCTTTGATCTTTTCCCACACATCAAGTTTAAACGTCATATCCCACACACCTTTCGGGAATGTCTCGCCTGACAGTGTTTCAATCAGGGTTCCATCAAGGTCTACAAAAAGCACCTTCTTATCTTTCATTCTTTTTCCTTTGTCTTTGTTGCGCTACCAGTTCAGCACCTTTCTCAAGCGCCTCTTGATATTCCTTTGATTCAAGAATTGCTCTACAGTCCCGAACAACGGTTCCCCTGCCAATCACTCTCAGATCAGCAGGGAAGTCTTTTCCTGGGGTTAGCTTTTTGAGCTTCAAGCGGCGGCACCTGAACCATCATCCGCATTCACATCCTCATCCCCATAATTCTCATAAGAAGAGAGGAACTCATTCACCTCTGTAATTACCTCAATCAACTCAGCATTAGGCTTGATAACAGCGGCGACACCATACAGAAGAACAGCACCTGAATCACCATCGCAAACCACATTCCGAAACTTCTGAAGCAGTGCGATTGCCGGATCAGCACCTTCACCATTCCCATTAAGAGCTTCATAACTCTCCATAAAGATTTCATGCTTGCAGGGGTAAAACTCACCAGCAACACCTTTGATAATCCAGTCCCCCGGGCTTGCCACCATGTCGCCCTCAAGGGTAGGAATAACAAGGGTTTCATCCCTGCCAGAGTTGTAGTGAACAAAGCCAACATCGTGACACCATTCATAAAAACTATCTTGGAGCACCTCACCAGCACCAGGCAGCCGGTAAGCATCAATCACTACAGGTTTCTTTCTGTACTTGTCTTTCATCAATTAACTTTCTCAAAACAGGGACGACCGCATAAGCGATCCTTTCCCGCAGTTGTTGCGAGGAATGAAAGCGAATGGCTATATCTCTTAGCTCATTCACCAATTCTCGAATTTCATGGTCTTTCATAGGTAATAAGTAAATAAGGTTTTACTTATTTATTATGATAGTAAGAAGATTCAGGAAGTTTGATTTTTTGAGTGGGTTTGGGAGGGAATTTAAAGCCCTCTGCTGCGTTAAAATGTATTTCTTTAGACAGGTTGCTGATTACAGCTTTTAACGCGACAGAAGGGCTTCTGAGGGCTTGGTACAACAGATCAGGAGGGCATCTTCTTCAAGCGCTCGGCAGCTTCGGTGTTGCCGTGACTGGCAGCACGGCGGTAGAGGTCAATAGCCTTCGCCCGGTTTTCAGGAACACCCCTGCCTGCCTCATACAGACGGGCGAGGTTATATTCTGCCGGAGCATAGCCCTGTTCAGCCGCATACTTGAACCAGTTTGACGCCTTGATCTCATCCTTTTCGGTGCCGCGCCCCTGGATGAGAAGCACACCCAACTTGTTCTGTGCCTTGGGATAACCCTTTTTGGCCGCCATGTGATACCAGTACACAGCCTGCTCGTCATTCTGTTTAACACCAAAGCCCGAGGCATACATGATCCCCAATGCATACTGCGCATCGGGCAGGCCCTTTGAAGCAGCACGGCGCAGGAGCTTGACGGCTTCCTTCGGGTCCTTTTTCACGCCCCTTCCCGAGGCATAAAGGGTAGCGAGGTTGTACTGCGCATCCGGGTACTGCTGCGCCGCTGCCATCTGGTACATTTCTGCTGCTTTGGCTTCATCCTTTTTGGTGCCCCGGCCATCAGCATACATATAACCGAGATAGTTCTGCGCGTGAGGCAGTCCCTGTTCAGCCGCTTTTCTTATCCAGTCAAAAGCCTTGGCATCATCCTGGCCGATATGGTTGCCGATAGCGTACATGAGGCCGAGCGCATACTGGCAGCGCGGGTCATCCTGCTGTGTCCCTTGCTGGAACTCAAAGAGCGCGCGCTGGTATTGCTTGTTCCTGAAAAGCTCGACACCATCAGTAAAGTTGTCAGCCAGTGCCGGGCCGCCCAGTGAAAGGGCGGTGGCAAGGCAGAGTGAACGGATAAAGGCTTTCATGGGGTCTGTCTATACAAAAGAGGGCGTCCTTCTATTGTATTACAGCAGATCAGGTAAGGGTAGACTGCATTGGCCAGCTTCAGCCTGCTTGATCCTCTCAGACACATATTCAAAAATGTCTACAATCTCAATCCCTTTGGCCAGCGTTGCCCTTGCGATAGTGCTGCTTGCCCTCATATCAGACACACTTGGTACTCTGATCATAGCCAAAATCTCTTTAAGGGTTCTGCACTGACTCAAACTCAGGCTTAACTGTACTTCTGCATAACTCGGCACAGGCTCATTTGGTGCCCCGGCCACTTCTTTCTCATTAACAACCATTCTCCCTCTTTCATAAATCAATACTTGGTGCGCCGGGTGGGATTTGAACCCACGATCTGCCGATTATGAGTCGGCTGCTTTAACCACTAAGCTACCGGCGCTTTAGACGCGCGAATTATTCAATTTGTGATGTAACTGGCCCAGGAGAGCGCATCCTCAAGATCATCCGCGTGAATCAGTTCAACATCCTCACTCTCGGTATCGCCAACCCCAGTCAAACTCATAGCTTTCTGAAGCCCTTTGCGCCTCGCAGAGTCCTGTGTTTCAGCCCATACAACGCCAGTAATGACGGTGTTTGTCGTTACCATAAAAGGGCGCAATTTCTTTTCTGTCATAATCTCCTCCAAATAAACTTATTGGGTGTTGGTGCTGGTAGTGAATCTCCAGCTTAGGTATTCCAACCTTTGTATGCGGGTTCGAGCCTCGCGAATCGGCTTCATTTCTCTGGGTCCTTACGGCCAGTTACAGGATCAATGGTTCACCAGCTTTTCCTACCCCTGTAACCTTCTTCTGTGGTCCACCGCTTTTATCTTTTAAATGTCTTAACCATCAAGGAATTGCCCACCAGTTACGCCGACCATCGTTGTGTGGTTCACCGAGCGCACCAGAGGGTGTTCGGGCATTCAAAAGACACGCAATCACTACTTGCGTCCTACCAACATGAAAGAGGGCTGTTTACTACCCGGCAGTGCGGACGTCACCCCCAATGCTGTTTCCCCGTATCCAAGTCTTCGAGAATGGTTGCGATCCATCTTTCTATTACCTGGAATCAATCTCATCTGCCCCTATATACCGGTGTCCAGGCAGTCTTATTGATTGGCAATATTCATTTCCCGCAGAAACGAATGAGCAGCCCTCTTTCATGTTGGTGCTGGCTTTTGGGGGACAGGTGCCAGCAACCCGTGGATTGACGCCAGAGTGAGCAAAAGGCGTTCCCCGTTTTTCAATCTTTATTCGAGCACGTCAACAATGCCCCAGTCTTCAGCGAGAACATCAGTCTGACTCGCTACCCACGGCACAACAGTGCCATCAGCGGTCTTCATGTCGATATGGGGGTGATAGTTGATTTCAGTCCCTTCAGGGTAAATACCCATCAGAGGAGGGCGATTCACTTTGAAAGTGCTTCCCGGGACAAGGAACACAAACATGCCCTTCCCATTCCATCCTTCCCTTGCTACCTTTTTACCTGCTTTCAGCCATCCAAGCGCTGTTCCAAAATCCATTCTTTTTCTCCCAGTTTCTGTGGTGTCGTTGCTCTCCGACTGTCACGCTGTTATTTCTCCCCGCGTTTGGGCAGTTCGGTCATATCTGGTATTAGGACCACTCCCTATCAGTTACATAACGCCCCCATATTCAGGTTTATCTTCATTGGTCGCCGGTTGTCATATTCATTGGTTGTCTATCTCTTCAAGGTACAAAAAATCACTACGGCCAGGTCATAAGCATTCCTTCACGGCAAGTTTTATGTGAGAATGTTAGGTGGGTGGAGCTGCATTCACTTTAATCAAAGTATTTAAGAACGTTAGGGGACTTCTTTCATTCGCTGCCCCACCCACATTTATTATTTAATCAATCAGGTCTTGGAGTGTCTTCACTGCTATTGCAGTAAAAAAGTAGTCACCACCACATCACGATCTTCTGATTCCACCTCAGCAAGAAGGAAGACAATTCCATCCTTGGTGATCCGATACTGACGCTCCCTCCCTTGTTTTCTTTCCAGGTAATCCCTCTTGTTTGCGAGGTGGCTTTTAAACTTCTTCAAGAGCTTCTTATCAAACCTTTTCTTGGCGCTTCTGAACTCTTCTTCCATATCGCGGTCCGGGAACCTGTCTTTCCACCTTGCAATTGCATGTTTTGAGAACACCACATCCTTTTCCTGGGAAGGGCTTTGCATCACACACCTCCTTTAAGAGCGCCCTCCTGTACTTCGATGATCGCCCTCATGGTCTTCAGTTGTTCTTCCTGCTGCCGAATCTGTTCATCTTTCAGGCTGATGGTGCCAGCACGTTCCAGCAACATCAGTTCAATCATTCCGATAACAGACTGCTGATGCGTGATGGTCTGGTTCTGCACCGCGATCAGCTCCTCTTGAAGATGCGAGAGTGAAATTGGTTGAGTCATTCAATAATCCTTTTCAAATAATCAGTTAGTAATCTCAAACACCAGCAAATATTTTGGTGATCAGGTCACGGACTGATAAGTAAGACCTTGTATATATTTTTAATATAGTGAGTAAAATTTAAAAAACAGGTAGTTTTTACGCTACCTGTTTCGGGTTCAGGACAGGGCAGGCGTTACGCTTCTCGGGCAGATGCAAGCGCAGCAGTTTTGGTCAGGTGCAACTTGTCGATCAGTGCAGGGTAGTACCGAGAGTTCTTGTTCACCTCATACATTCCCTTGCCAACCTGTTTGACAATCTTCAGCTTCACCATTGCCGCAATGGTGTTGCCACCCATCGCTTGAGCAGAGTTATTTGAATAACCGCCAGCCACCAGGCCCTCATAGAATGCCCCAGGCACAAGAGAACCCTTGCTGGCAAGATGCTCAATAGCCGCCCGGCACACAGCATTCAGGGAGCCTTTACCTGCCATGAAGTCCATAAAGAACATCATGCGGTTCTGAACCTTTTTACCGGCATCATTCATGACGGTTAAGATTTCTGATTGCAATTCAGCCAGACCCTCATCTGTCCTCGCGAAATCATCCACTTCCAGACAGATCACATTGCGGTTAATCTCACCACCATAGACTTCTTTTGCTTTGGCAGCTTTGGTGGGGTAATACTTGCGCGGGGTTGATGCTGCCTTCTTTTCTTTCTTTGGCTTCTCTGCAAGCTCTACAGGCACGCTCACCCCTTCACTCACCTCACCCCCATACGCTTTAGAGACAGCTTCTTGTGCCTCAATCCGGGATACTGCTGTTTCGATATCTTCCAGTTCAACCGTACCAGGCTCAACCACATCAATAACAGCGGGTTCACCACTCGATGCGCTCAGTTCCAGAATCTCATCATCACCATCCATCAGTTCAAGCGCGTTGAGCAGGTTTCCAAGAGCAGCTTCATCTGCTGCATTTAATGAAGAAGTCATTTCGGCATTCATAAAATCTCCTTACAAGAATTAAATTAAAAGTCAGTCACAGCATTCAGTATTACTGTCAGAAACAGGCGCTTCAAACACTGCTCATTTCAAACTCAATACTTACTGTGACTGACTTTTTCAGGCGTGTTAAAAGTTACCAGCTACCGAAAAGATGCTTTCGGGCTGGATCATCGACAATGGTCGGGATATTCAGATCAGGCGGTGGGGGAGGGGCGTGTATGTTGCCTACTTCCTTGATAACCCCACTTATGGTGTCTTCCTTTGCTGCCCCATGTGCCAGCAAGAACGCATTGAAGGCATTGATGGCATCTTCCTCGGTTCTGCAAAGACAGGTAGCAGCCGGATCATCCACATACCTCACCTCATCAAAGAACTCCCCATCAGCGTCAGTGATAAGGATGTTTCTCACCCTGACCTGATACCGAAACCGGTGCTCCTTTGGCACATCCTTTGAGTACCGCTTCTTGTAAGGCACTATGTCAACGTAGTACCTGTCATTCTCGAATTTTGTGATTGGTTCACTCATACACCCTCCTAAACCCTGAAAAACCCTTTCTTGTAACCATGAAAGAAACACTTCATCATTACATCAACGTCATACTCGGCAGCGTGGGCTGAATCAGGGTCATATTCGACATTGCAGGCAAAGCACAACTCTCTCAGGTTCGGAATCTTGCCCAAAGGTGTTGCCCACCTGCCATCAACACAGGTATCCACCACCTTCTTCTCAGGAACCTCAAGACCCGCCCTTTTCAGTTCATGCGTGACAAAAGGCATATCAAACCCAAGCCCGTTATGAGCAACAATGATTTCTGACGCTGAAATAACCCTCTGAAGTTTTGGAGCAACCACCTCCCACTCGGGTTCTTTGGTGAGCATTTCAAAGGTGATGCCATGAACAGCCTGCGCTTTCGCATCAATCGGCCTGCCAGGATTGATTGGCTGG
>JAJDFZ010000046.1 GCA_030269625.1 Oxalobacter sp. OttesenSCG-928-P03
CTGCTTGAATGGATTTCGATAAAGCAGAAAGATAAGTCTTGTGAGGATTGGGTGTTGACCGTGTGTCATCCAATGACAGGGCTATCCTTTTTTACCTATGGGGTATAAAAGGACAGCGATTACCTTATCTGGTTAAAGCTTATGCTTGTAGAGCCATCTATTGGTAGAAATACTTGACGTATTTATTAAAAATAAACATACCCACTGTGAAGACATGTTTTGCGGGGTGAAGTGATTAGAAAAATGACGAGCTTTGTACTAATATAACTCATTCGACTTTTCTCATACCATATGAAAATTTTGGTTCCGGAAGAATATAAAAAAGAATGGCGCGGGAGTATGGTGACTTCGCTGGAAATGATCTAAACGGAATGTATAGGGGCATTTCAAAAAATTGAATGAGCGTATATGTATTATTCATGCCGATTGCGGGGCACTATTCGATTGCGTCCCCACTAATATTTGGTAGTTCCCAGAATTTTACGGTTGCGGGGCTTCCTGCAGGCGAGTCATGGCCCAGCGGGCATAGGTCACAGCTTCATCGTATCCCTGCATATCAATCACTTCTTCAAATACTTTTTTATTCGGCCATTGGGCATAGCGGATGCGAACCCGGGATGAAGCGTTGAGCTTCTGGATGATTGTCAGCCCTGTTTCCTTGTCAAAAACCCCTTTCCTGCCCCGCTGGGTCGAAAGCGGTTTTTCATCATTAATCAGGATGGCTGCCGATGATTTGGGATAAATGTTGGGGCCAATGCTCACGCCGTTATCACCGCTGGCATAGATATAGACAGACAGGCCCTTTTTGCGGATCGGACAGTGAACATCATTGGCGGCACGGTATTTTTTGCATGAAACAGACCATCTGTCTGCCGGGTTGGATTCATTGCCGAACCAGGCCGCGCCGTCAGCATAATGAATCAGGTAGGAAATGCCATTGATTTTTCCGCGTTCTGTTCTGGCTGTTTCATCAGAACCGGTTTGCTTCTCCATCCGGACTTTGCCGCTTTTGGTGTAAGGCTTTTCTGAAACAAGCAGGTCAGCGGCATGCGAAAAGGAAAAAGCAAAAACAAGGCAAAGAAAAGCAGGCAGTTTTTTCATAACAGTTTCCTTCTTGATCGGCCTGTCCGGACGAATCAGGCACAGTTTAATAAAATGACATCATCAATATTAACCGGAGCGAAAGCCGGTCACGGATTTTTTCCGGCTAGTATGGCTTCGACTTCGCTGTCATCCACCTGTGAAAAATCCCGGTAAAACTGGCCGACTGCACGAAAATCCGGAGGGGCCATAACGCAGGAGACGGCATCGGCAAAGGTTTCCACGAGCCGGAGGCTGTCGGGATGCGCCACCGGAACGGCGCATATCAGTTCAGCGGGTTGTTGCGCCCTGATGGCGCGCAGGGCGGCAACCATGGTGGCGCCTGTTGCCAGGCCATCATCAATCACGATGACGGTTCGTTCTGCCGGATTGGCCGGTGGGCGAATAGGTGTATATTGCCGGCGGCGCTCTTTGCAAATGGCAAGCTGGCGCGCTTTTTCTTTTTCGATATACGCTTCCAGCGGCCCCAGCAGGCGTGAATCTTCTGTCATATAGGTCCAGCCGTTTTCATCCACGGCGCCAATGGCGTATTCCGGACTTCCCGGCGCGCCGATTTTCCGGACAAGGACGACATCCAGTTCGCCGTCCAGCTCACGGGCCAGGATTTCTCCCATCGGGACAGCGCCGCGGGGAATGGCCAGGATCAGCGGATTTTTCCCCCGGTGAAGGGAGAGCTTTTCAGCCATTTGCAGGGCTGCGTCAGTCCGGTCGGTAAATTTTTTTGCCATAAGACTCCCTGAACAACTCCTTTTATGTCTGGCCTGAAAACAAAAAAGGAAAAAATTGAATATGGGTCATAACCATTTCATTATAAAAAGATATCATGAGCTAAAGTATGTCTGGAAACTGTCAGCAACGAAGATCTCAAAACGTGCTCTGCAGTCTTTCCCGCTTCCCCTTATAATGAATTTTCTGATTGTGTGGCTCTCTCTCAAGGAAAGGAATGCATATGGAACATCAATTACCTCCCCTCCCGTATCCCATGAACGGCCTGGAGCCGCATATATCCCAGGAGACGCTTGAATACCATTACGGCAGGCATCACCAGGGTTATGTGACCAATTTGAATAACCAGATCAAAAATACGGAATTTGAAAATGCCGCGCTGGAAGATATCGTCAAAAAATCATCCGGGGGTATTTTCAATAATGCTGCGCAGGTATGGAACCATACCTTTTTCTGGCAGTGCATGAAGCCCCAGGGTGGCGGTGCCCCGTCCGGCGCACTGGCCGATGCCATCAACAAAAAATGGGGTTCCTTTGACAGTTTCAAGGAAGCTTTTACCCAAAGCTGTGTCAGCAATTTTGGCTCGGGCTGGACCTGGCTGGTGAAAAAAACGGACGGTTCTGTTGATATCGTCAATACATCCAATGCGGCCACGCCATTGACAGGCGCAGACAAGCCTCTCATGACATGTGACGTGTGGGAGCACGCCTACTATATTGACTACCGCAACGCGCGGGCGAAGTTTGTCGAAGCGTTCTGGCAGGTCGTGAACTGGGATTTCGTCGCGCAGAATTATGTGTAACGCGTGTTGACTAGGATTTCGAAAAAAGGGATGGTCCGACCATCCCTTTTTATCGCGTTTTTGGTGAAAGGGCAACAAATCGTGCTGCATCCGACACAATTGGTACTGATGATGTAAAATCGATGTCAACATGATTGAAACAGCGCGGTTTTTTAAACCCGTCCGTGGTTTATTGACCGCTTTAAATGCATAAAAGACCTCATGAAGACACTTCAAATTTATACCTCCGATTACTGTCTTGAACACCGTCCCGGCCCCAGCCATCCTGAATCGCCAGAGCGTCTGACAGCTGTGCGCCGGGCGTTGCGCGCGCCCGAATTCAAGGGGATTCCATGGAAAGATGCGCCTTTGGGAACCAATGAGCAATTGCTTCTGGTGCATACGCCGGAATTCGTCAACCGCGTTGAACGGATTCGCCCGAAAAGCGGTTATGTCCCGCTGGATGGCGGAGATACCGTCATGTCACCCGGCACCTGGAATGCTGTCATGGCATGTGTCGGTGCTGCCTGTGCCGGTGTTGATGATGTGGTAAAGGGTGAGGTCAAACGGATTTTCTGTGCCACCCGTCCCTGCGGCCATCATGCCGAGCCGGACCGGGCCATGGGTTTTTGCGTGTTTAACCAGGCAGCCATTGCCGCAGCCTATGCCATTGATACGCACAAGGTGCCCAAAGTCGCTATCGTGGATATCGATGTCCATCATGGCAACGGAACGCAGGATGCGTTTTATTACAAGCCCAACATCTTTTACGGCTCCTGTCATCAGTCGCCTTTTTATCCCGGGACAGGCGCCAAGTATGAAACCGGCATCGACAACAATATTGTCAATGTCCTGTTGTCACGCGGATGCAATTCTGCCACTTTCCGTTCAAGGATGGAGGCGGAAATGCTGCCGGCGCTTCGCCGCTTCAAACCATCGCTTCTGATTATTTCTGCCGGTTTCGACTCACATCAGAAAGATCCCCTGGGCGGGCTGAATTTCACGGACGATGATTATTACTGGATCACGAAAGAATTGGTGAAAATTGCCGATGAATTTGCCGAAGGGAAAGTGGTTTCGATTCTGGAAGGCGGATACAGCCTGGATGCCCTTGCAACCGGTTCGGCCGCTCATGTCCGTGCCCTGATGGAAGAAGCGTAACGGCAAAACCGTACAAGACCCGAAAATATCCCGGATTTTTCTGCCTGTGGGCGAATTTGAAAAAAGACGCTTCCATTAAGCAGAATTATTTGTTACGATTGTAATCTTTTCAGTAAATTACTAACCTGATTATTCATGACAACTATTCGCATTAAAGAAAACGAACCATTTGAAGTCGCCATGCGCCGCTTCAAACGCACTATCGAAAAAACCGGTCTTCTGACCGAGCTGCGCGCGCGCGAATTTTACGAAAAGCCGACTTCAGAGCGCAAGAGAAAACATGCTGCAGCTGTCAAGCGGCATTACAAGCGAATTCGTAGTCAGCAACTGCCCAAGAAAATGTATTGATTCTGCCGCAAGGCAGATCGGGCATACTGATTGAGACCCGCTCCGGATGATCCGCGGCGGGTTTTTGTGTTTCAAAAAAGCCGGGAGGAGACTGAAATGAGCCTGAAAGAACAGATTGTCGAAGATATGAAAAATGCCATGCGCGCCAAGGATAGTGCACGGCTCGGCACGATTCGCATGCTGACGGCCGCCATGAAACAGAAAGAAGTCGATGATCGCAAGGAACTTACGGATACGGATGTGCTGGCTATCATCGAAAAGATGATCAAGCAGCGCCGGGATTCTATTTCCCAGTTTGAATCCGGCGGCCGCCAGGATCTGGCTGACCAGGAAAAGGCGGAGCTTGAAGTCCTTTCCGCCTATATGCCGGAAGCGCTCAGTGCGGAAGAAATAGAAAAAGAAGTCAGCGCAGCGGTTGCCGGTGCTGCCGGACCACAGGATATGGGCAAGGTGATGGCGCAGTTGAAAACGAAACTGGCCGGACGTGCTGATATGTCCGTTGTGTCAGGCATGGTCAAAAATGCTCTGGCAAAATCCTGAGTAAAAGAACGCTACAATAATCGAAGATTGTTTTTTGACAATAAAAACATTTTTTGATTCGTGATACCGCAATCATTCATCCAGGATCTCTTAAACCGCATTGATATCGTCACTGTGGTAGAAAATCATGTCCAGTTGAAAAAGGCCGGTGCCAATCTGCTCGGCCTTTGCCCGTTTCATTCTGAAAAAACGCCCAGTTTTACGGTCAGTCCTGTCAAGCAGTTTTACCATTGCTTCGGTTGCGGCAAAAACGGCACGGCTATCGGTTTTCTCATGGATTATGCCGGCCTGGGATTTGTCGAGGCCGTGCATGAGCTGGCAAATAGCGCCGGCATGGTCGTGCCTGATGATGATCAGCGATTCACGCCGGAACAGCGGGCTGAAAAAAAGGCGGTGAGCCTGGCGCATGCCGAGATTATGGCGCAGGCGGACCGTTTTTACCGCCGGCAGCTCAGGCAGGCGGAGCCAGCTATCAATTATCTGAAGGACAGGGGCGTTTCCGGTGAGATTGCCGCCCGTTTCGGTCTGGGATATGCGCCGGACAACCGGGAAGGTCTTAAAACCGTTTTTGACGATTATGCCGCCAGTGAACTGCAGGAAGCCGGGCTGGTAATCGAGCGTGACGCAGATGCCGGCATGTCTTCATCTGCTTCACGTTATGACCGTTTCCGCGACCGGATTATGTTTCCTATCCGGAATTCGAAAGGACAGGTTATCGGGTTTGGCGCGCGGGTGATTAACAAGGGCGAACCCAAGTACTTGAATTCTCCCGAAACACCCTTATTTCAGAAAGGCAATGAGCTGTATGGCCTTTTTGAGGCGCGCCAGGACATCAGAAATGCAGGTTATGTCCTGGTGGTTGAGGGGTACATGGATGTGGTGGCCCTGGCGCAATTGGGTTTTCCGCAGGTTGTGGCGACGCTGGGTACGGCGTGTACGCCGGTTCAGGTGCAAAAACTCATGCGCCAGACCGACCTGGTTGTTTTTGCCTTTGACGGAGACAGGGCCGGGCAGAGCGCGGCAAGGCGTGCGCTTGAGGCGAGCCTTCCTTATGTGACGGATAACAAGAGCGTGCGTTTTCTCTTTTTGCCGCCCGAGCATGATCCCGACAGTTTTGTGCGGGAATATGGCGCGACAGCCTTTGAAAAAGAGATCGGAAATGCTGTGCCGTTTTCCGAATTCCTGTTTCAGGAAATCACAAAGGGAAATGACCTGGGTACGCTGGAAGGGCGGGCAAGGGCGCAATATATGGCAAAACCGCTGTTGCAGGCGATTCAGCCGTCTGCACTGCGGTTGCAGATCGTGAGAAAGCTTGCCGAACTGACGCAGACAGCGGGTGATGAGCTGGAAGCGCTTCTGGGTTTGTCCAGGCCGGCTGCGAAAAAGCAGCGTTTCCAGCCACGTTCGTCCCGCCCGCAGATTGTCGGGCTGGGCAGGCAGGTGATCCGTCTTTTGTTGATGTACCCGGAACTGGTGCAGGAACTGGAAGAAGAAGCGCGAAGCGCGATTGAACAATTTGATGCGGATGATGCTCAAATGGTATCGGATATTGTCAATGCCGTGCATGCCATTGGGGAAAACGTGGGTTTTGCCGCACTGACCGAATATTTCCGTCTGTCCGGCAGGAATTATGAGCAACTGATTGCCGAGGTGATGAGCGGGTATGACTTTGATCTTGCCGCTGCGCGGAGGCAGTTAACGGATTCGCTGCGCCAGATTCGTATCCGCCTGATCACGGAGGAACTGAAAAACCTGATGGAGTCAGGTCAGGCGCTGGAAAACCGTCAGTATGTGCTGGATTTGCAGAACGAACAGCGGCTTTTGCAGCAACAGATTATCGAAGATAGCGCAAAGCCCTAAGGGCATGATTTGTCGCAGGAATGGACAAAAAAGCAAGTTGATTTATGTTATAATTTAAGGCTTTACATGCGGGCATTTATTGTGCCCTGTATACCAATCAGTTGATTTTGGGGCGGACAGTGGACGACAAGAAGAAATCAAAGAAATCGCAACCGGTTAAAAAAGAAACGGCAGCAGCGCAGGCAGAAAAAAGAGGCCGTGGAAGGCCCAGGCGTGAAGAGCCTGTCGTAGAAACAAAAGCCAGGGCAAAGCCAAAGGCGGCCGCAGCGAAAGCGGCTGACAAGCCAAAGGCTGTGGCAAAACCAGAACCCAAGGCTGCAGCCAGGACAAAAACCGTTTCCAAAGCCAAATCCGAATTGAAAGCAGCAGCTAAAGTGAAAACGAAGACAAAGGCCGAGCCGGCGACAGCAGCGAAAGTGGCTCCCAAGGCCAAGGCCGAGCCAAAAGGCCTCGCGAAGGCCAAGGCGGAACTGAAGGCCGCTGCCAAAGTAAAGACAAAAGACAAGGTTGTCGCGCAGCCGGCCGGAGTAAAAACGAAAGAAAAAGCCAGAAGCGAAGCCAAGGCAGAGCCGGTTTCCGCCAAAAAGAAAAAAGCGGCGGCCGTTGTCGAGGCGGTGGATGAAATGCCCAGGCGTCGTGGCCGGAAAAAAGCATCGGAAAAAGAAACCGCTACCGTTGAGGTTGCCGCTACAGCAGCGGTTGTTGATGCCGTGGCTGACGCGCCGACGCCCAAAAAGCGCGGCCGCAAGCCCAAGGCGCTTTTGTTGCAGCAACAGGCAGAGGCCGCTGCTGCGGCGGCAGAAAAAGGCACGGTTGTTACGACCGATGCCAGTGCGCTGGCACAGATCGATACTTCAGGTTATGTTCTTCCCGCAGTAAAGGTGCCGGGACGGCGAGGCAGAAAGCCCAAGGACTATCAGCCGGAAAGTGACGAGGTTGTTGCGCTGAATGCGGTTGAGCGCGCTGAAATGAAAGCGGCTGAAAGAACACGGGCCAAAGACAGAAGGGCCAAGGAAAAGGCGCTTCTGAAAGACGCCCTTTCGAGTGATTCCGAGGCAACGGCCGAGGAAATCGAGCGCCGCCGCGAGCGCCTGGTTGCGTTGATCAAGCTTGGCAAGGAGCGCAATTTCCTGACCTTTGCCGAAATTAACGACCACCTCCCGGAACACATTGTTGATCCTGATGCGATTGAAGGCATTATCAATACCTTCAACGATATGGGTATTTCCGTATACGAGCATGCGCCCGATGCGGAAGACCTGCTTTTGACGGATAACGTCATCAATGTCACCAGTGATGAAGAAGCCGAAGCAGCTGCCGAGGCAGCGCTGTCGACGGTTGATTCCGATTTTGGCCGGACAACGGACCCGGTTCGCATGTACATGCGTGAAATGGGGTCGGTTGAGCTTTTGACACGTGAAGGTGAAATCGAAATTGCCAAGCGGATTGAAGACGGCCTGAAAGACATGATCCAGGCGATTTCCTCCAGCCCGACAACGATTGTGGAAATCCTGGAGCAGGCAGAGAAAATCAGGCTGGGTGAAGTCAAAATTGATGATGTTGTTGATGGCCTTGCCGAAGATGACGATGCCGGTAGCGCACCTGTTTCCATGAGTGCATCTTCCGATCAGGATGACGAAGAGGAAGAAGAGGAAGAAGAAACGGCTGACGAGGATGAGGAAGAGGAAGAAGAGGAAGAAACAACCGCATCTTCCAGTGGCGGTAGCAGCGGTTTTTCTGCCGAACAGCTTGAAAAGCTGAAACAGCACTCTCTCGAAAGATTTGCGGTTATTGCCGATTGCTTCAAGCAGATGCAAAAAGCCGTGGCAGAGAACGCCTACAATTCCAGCGCCTATGTTGCCGCACACGAATCCATTTCCAATGAGCTGCTGGGTATGCGTTTTACTGCCAAGTTCATTGAAAAGCTGGCAGATACCCTGCGGGGCCAGATGGATGAAATCCGCCAGATCGAACGGCAGATACTGGATGTGGTTGTCAATCGCTGCGGTGTGCCGCGCGCACACTTTATCAAGACCTTCCCGGGTAATGAAACCAATCTTGACTGGGTCGATGATGAAGTGAATGCCGGTTATCCCTACAGTGCCATTCTTGGCCGCAATGTGCCGATGGTCAAGGAACTCCAGCGCAAGCTGATCGAGATCGAGGAAAAAAGCGGCATGCCGCTTTCTGACATGCGTGATGTCAACCGGAAAATGACGGCGGGCGAAATGCGTGCGCGCAATGCCAAACGCGAAATGACAGAGGCCAACCTGCGCCTGGTTATTTCGATTGCCAAAAAATACACCAATCGCGGTCTCCAGTTCCTGGACCTGATCCAGGAAGGCAATATCGGCCTGATGAAAGCGGTCGACAAGTTTGAATACCGTCGCGGCTACAAGTTTTCCACTTATGCGACGTGGTGGATTCGCCAGGCGATCACGCGATCCATTGCTGACCAGGCCCGTACCATCCGGATTCCGGTTCACATGATTGAAACCATCAACAAGATGAATCGTATTTCCCGTCAGATACTGCAGGAAACAGGTGCCGAGCCTGATCCGGCAACCCTGGCGTTGAAAATGGAAATGCCGGAGGACAAGATCCGCAAGATCATGAAGATTGCCAAGGAGCCGATTTCCATGGAAACGCCGATTGGCGACGACGATGATTCCCACCTGGGTGACTTTATCGAAGACAACAATACGCTGGCGCCGGCTGACGCAGCCCTGCATGTTTCCATGCGCAACGTGGTCAAGGATGTACTGGATTCCCTGACACCGCGTGAGGCCAAGGTTCTGCGCATGCGTTTTGGTGTCGAGATGTCAACGGACCATACGCTGGAAGAAGTCGGCAAGCAGTTTGACGTTACGCGTGAGCGAATCCGTCAGATCGAAGCCAAGGCGCTGAGAAAATTGCGGCATCCTTCCCGTTCGGATAAACTCAAGAGCTTTTTGGAAAGCAACTGATTTTCCCAAAGGGGCCTATAGCTCAGTTGGTTAGAGCAGCGGACTCATAATCCGTTGGTCCCAGGTTCAAGTCCTGGTGGGCCCACCAAATAAATCAAGGGGTTACGTTGATTCGTAACCCCTTTTTTATGTCAAAAATCGACGGGGTGTCAACAAAGTGTCAACCGAGATTCAGTGCAGCCAAAGGATTAAGTTCTTTTGCTACTGCCTGT
>JAJDFZ010000047.1 GCA_030269625.1 Oxalobacter sp. OttesenSCG-928-P03
ACGGAATTTTTCGGTGCGCAATGGGTCAAAAGCTGTAAAAGGTGGGAGGATTCCGTTCGCCCGTATCTTTCGGACAGGTATCTGAAAGCGTTTTATGATGAACCGCTTGTAACGCTTTCGCCCAAAAAACCGGATTCGTAGCGGCGTGTTTTTTCTCTTTTGCCGAATCATAAAAGCACAGTCTACTGTGCTTTTTTTGTTTTATTCCTTATAGTTTAGCCATAACACTTTTTAACATTCTGAAAACCATCCTTGATAAGGAGAAGTCCATGTTCAAGCTGACGAATAAGGTTGCCATTGTTTCCGGTGCCGCCAAAGGGATCGGAAAAGGGATTGCCAGAACATTGCTGCAGGCTGGCGCAAAGGTGATTATTGCCGATATTGACGATGAAAACGGCCAGCAGACAGCCAGGGAACTCAATGCCGATTTCATGCATCTTGATGTTACCAGCCAGGAGATGTGCAACAGGGTAATTGAGCAGACAGCCGGGAAATACGGCAGGCTGGATATCCTGTGTTCCAATACGGGCATTTTTCCGCAGGCAAACCTGAAAGACATGACCGAAGCCGATTGGGACCTGATGAACAATGTCAATCTGAAAGGCATGTTTTTCCTCGTGAAGCCTGCCCTGGCCGTGATGGAAAAACAGCGTTCTGGGCGTGTCATCATTACCTCCTCCATCACCGGCCCTGTCACCGGGTATCCCGGCTGGAGCCACTATGGCGCAACCAAGGCCGGCCAGTTGGGGTTCATGCGGAGCGCGGCTCTGGAATATGCAAGATATGGCATTACGATCAATGCCGTCATGCCAGGCAATATTCTGACAGAGGGGTTAAAAGCACAGGGTGAGGCGTATCTGGCGCAAATGACGGCATCCATTCCGACCCATACACTGGGCGAACCGGAAGATATCGGCTATGCGGCCTGCTTTTTGGCGTCGGATGAGGCGAAATTCATAACCGGCCAGACGATCATTGTCGATGGCGGCCAGATTCTGCCTGAATCACCGGACGCGCTGTTATAGGGATAAACCAGCTTGCGGCCAATGGTGATTATTGGCCGTAACTCAGGCGTCAGGGCCGAGCAGGCGTTTTTCCCATGGCTCGATTTCGCCGGTTTCGATCCGGCGCGTGAGGGTCTGGCGCCAGCTGTCTGACAGTCCTTCAGCCATCAGCAAACGCCGCCATTCGCCGGGGTCCGTTAGGGGCGGCGCGGTTTCATCGCCAAAAAGAATGAACATGGCTTCGCGTATGCTGATGCCGCTGCCACGCTTTTGCAGCGTGAATGGCGCGCTGTGGCTGACCGGCCCCGTTTTCAGGACACGGTACAGCCACCCGCAGCGGGCGTGCTGCTGCATCAGGAGCGCCAGCCCTTTCCAGTCAAGGTGAATATCCAGCCTGTAGCATGGGGAGCGTGGCTGGCTGACCTGTATGAGGGTATCCCCCCAGCTGAAAATGTCGCCGATGTGCACGTTGTTTTCATCGAAGCCGGCAATGGAAAGGTTTTCTCCGAAGGCGGCAGGCATAAAACGTTCGCTTCGCTCCGGAATCCGCATTTTGTACCATTCATAGTGCGAAGGCGAAAATTGCAGGAGCGCACGATCCGGCCCGCCGTGATTGCGTTTCATTTCCTGGTCGTCCCCGGTGAGGCCGTTTTCTGTCAGCATCAGGGTTGCGGTCGTTTCCTCTTTGGCTATCGCACTCCTGAAGCCTTTTTCATATTCTTTTATCTGCCCCGTAAAAACGCGCATCACGGACATGGCCTGTTTCCTCTGTCTGCTGGAAGGCAAGTACTGTTGCCGAGCTTATTTGATGATGCGGCCCAGGATGCATCCGGCAACAAAAGCCACCGCGACGCTTGCGAGCGGGTAATTTTGAATGGCTTTTTTGGTTTCGTTCAGGCATTCACAGGATGATGCCATTTTTGCGAATTTTTCACGAACCATGCAAAAATTCGCCGCTTCAGTTTCCAGTTCGGGTGTTTCGTTTGCCGTATTCATGGTGTTCTCCTTGAAAGATATTCCAGTGTCATTGTCATGCTGTGCCCAGAATGCTTTTTATATCATTTTCCGCGCTGTCTGTCAGGCGGATAACAAACTGTTCAGTCAGCATCTGAAAAACGGCAGGTGAAAGAAAGGCCGGCGCAGTGGGTCCCAGCCGGATTCCCCTGATGCCCAGCGCCAAAAGCGTAAGCAGGATGGCAACGGCTTTCTGTTCATACCAGGAGAGGATCAGGGAAAGGGGGAGTTCGCTGATCTCACAACTGAACGCTTCGGAAAGGGCTTTGGCGATCATGATGGCGCTGTAGGCGTCGTTGCACTGTCCGACATCAAGCAGGCGGGGAATACCGTCGATATGGCCGATATCCCGGTCGAAAAAGCGGAATTTTCCGCAGGCCAGTGTCAGCACAAGGGTATCGTCAGGGGTTTTCTCAACGAATTCAGTGTAATAGTTGCGGCCGGGCCTGGCGCCATCGCATCCGCCGACAAGGAAGAAATGGCGAATCTCGCCTTTTTTGACTTTTTCCACGATGGTGTCGGCGATGCCGAGAACAGCATGGCGCGCAAAGCCGGTCATGACCTGTTTTTCAGGCACGGCTTTTGCCTTTTCTTCTGTAAAGCCTTCCAGTGCCAGCGCCCGTTCGATAACCGGGGCAAAGTCGCCGTTTTTGACATGCCTGACGCCGGGCCAACTGACCAGCCCGGTTGTAAAGACATTGTTGATGTATTCACTGCCGGGACGCTGGATACAGTTTGTCGTAAAGAGAATCGCGCCGGGAAAATGCGGCATTTCAGCCTGCTGGTTTTGCCAGGCTGTGCCAAAGTGGCCGGCAAGATGGGAAAAGCGTTTCAGGGCCGGATAGGCGTGGGCGGGGAGCATTTCGCCATGGGTATAGATCTGGATGCCGGTGCCTTCAGTCTGGACAAGGAGGTCATACAGGTCTTTCAGGTCGTGCCCGGTTATCAGGATAGCTTTGCCCGGACGGGGATTTAACGCGACGCCGGATGGTTCAGGGTGGCCGTATGCGGAAGTATTGGCTTCGTCCAGGAGCTGCATGGCAAGCAGATTGGTATTGCCGCATTCAAGTACGGCATCCACCCATTCCATCAGGGCAGGGGTTTTGCCATCAAAGCCGGTTGCCAGCCCTTTAAAGAGCGCTTCATACAATTCGTCACGCTCGTGACCGAGAACCGCGGCATGGTCGAGATAGGCGGCAACGCCCTTGAGCCCGTAAAGCAGGGTCTGCGCAAGAGAGTTGCAGTCCGGGTCGGCAGCAAGGTGTTCGGTTGAGGCAACACCTGCCTGTCTTGCCAGCCCGGATTTTTTTTCGGAGGGGGAAAATTGCGTAACCGGCAGCATTGCCACGAGACCGGCTTTTTGCTGAAGGGCGGCCTTTGCCCCGGCGGCTTCATCAATAACCCGTCTTAATGCATCGGGATCGAAGCTGACATTGGTCAGAGTGGTAAAAAGGGCGCGGGCGCACAGCCTGCCAGCTTCACGGGTATCAATTCCCCTGGCGGCCGCCTCAAGGGCTGTCACGGCAAGGCCGCGAAGGGTGTATACAATCAGATCCTGCAGGATGGCGCTCTCGGGGGTTTTTCCGCAAACGCCTGCCGCAAAACAGGCGGTGCCGGGGAGGGTTTGCTCACACTGGTTGCAATACATGTCGTACTCCTTTTCGATCGGTATTGCACGCAGGTTAGCAGTGTGCCGGGCATGAAAAAACCCCTATGGAAAGGGGGTGTTTTCATGCCGGAATGGCGATTTACTCGACAAATTCGATTCGGATTTGCTTGTCAAACACGGCTTCGAGCGTGTTCGTCAGAACGCGCTCGATTCGTGCCAGGACCTCGGTGTCAAAATAGGTGCTGTTGGCATGACTGGCTCCCAGCATCATGTCCGCGGCAGCCTGCCTGACGAGAGAATAGGGCAGGGTCAGTCTGGGTTGGTTCATGGTATTTCCTCCTTTCGTTCATTTTAGCGGCAGATCATGCGCCGGGGAAAAGGGAAAGCATGGTTTACCGCTGATTTTCAGTTGCAGGGGCGACCCGAAGTCAATGGACATCATTATGGTTTTTTGTTAACCTGATGATTGAAAGCACAGACTTTCGCGTTCTTTTCAGAATTTATCGCACTTTGGCACAAATTCAGATAAGACGCCTTTCTTTAAAAGGCGGAAGGGCTGTTGGATCCGGTTTCCATCAGTACTTTCTGCTCTTTTCGTTTTACTCATCTGTTACAATCTTTCTTTCCTTAATTCTTTACAAAAGGAATTAAATTCGTTTAAATCTTTCCTTGCCGGTATGTCATGTCGGCAGGAAAAGGTTTGATTGTCTGAAACCAGTCCACTGCACCGTATCATGACAGTGTGGCGGGTGGTTATGCAAAGGCACCATCGTCTAGTTGCCTGACGGGCCGGTATCCCGGATTGGCCGTCACGCTGCAAGTGATGGTTTTTTTGAATCATTTTTTTATTGAAACAAGCAAGACAGGAGAATGTATGCAAAAGCAATTTGTTGAAGGTGGCAGATATTCAGGCGAAATTTTCGATGGAGGCTGCGGCATCCTGGATACTCTCAGCGTCACCATATTGAAGAGAAACGGCAGCACGGTTACTTATACCCTCAATCATCATCATTCCGTAGGGCATACCGGCGAAGCTGAAATCCAGACAGTAGAGGGTTGGGGCGAATACATCGCAGTAAATGATGATCGTTTCTTTGCATACGCGACCCACGCAAAAGCGGATTCACTCTAAAAAAGCATCATCCCTCCTCGGGAAGAACGTGTTCCGGACAGATGAGTTAATGCCAACAGGAGAAGACTTATGAAAGACGGAATCAATGTACCAAAAGAAAAAGCGCCACAGATAGAAATACAGATGTCAAAAGAGCATGTTCTTCCTATGGCGGTGGAAATCAATGTGTTTGAGACATATGACATGGACTATGCCATGAAGTCCATTGAGCAGCTGTACAGCTCTGCTTATGGATTGAAGATTGTCTGGGTCTGATCAGGCACATGAAAAGGTGACGGCACAGCCACTATACTGAAAGAAAAGTATGGGGCTGCTCCGTCACTTTTTTATTGCCGGCGCCGTTCCTTTACACGCAAAATGCCTGCCGTCGAAAAATTTGTTACACATTTTTCAGTTTTGTAACCATCTTGTCATAATGCCCTTGCCAAACAATGATATAAATAAAAGTGTGGCAGAGCCATCCATATCAACAGCACTGCCCTGCACGGCATGACAGCAGGCAGTCCGTTCAGACAAACAACAGGGGGCATCATGAAAAAGGCAGAAAAAAAGGCCGTTTTATCCAGCGAAAAAACACATTCACTGCAGCAGAAAGTGCTTATCGGGCTGCTCATGACAGGAACGGCATATGCCTCACCGGCACTGATGCAGCTCAATGAAGCCCAGGCTGCCGGACAGCCCGCGCCGGTTCTTGAGCAGATGGCCGCCGAACAGTCGCAGGATACGCTCAAACTGGCAAAAGCCTCCCGCTATTCCAAGGCCAGCAAGAGTTCGCGTTACAGCCGCGATTCGCGAAAGAGCCGCGATTCCCGCAACAGCAGGGCGTCACGTAATAGCCGCTGACCCGTTTTCCGCTTCCTGAATGGCAGTTATGGCGGATGTTTATTTCACGGGACTTCCCCAACCGCTCAGGCTGAAAGGCCCGGCCCGCCTTTTTTCTCTCGTTCGCCGTTTTTTTCCGACATGGTACAGCAGAGAAGAAGCCTGTGATGAGGAGGCCAGCCCGGTCATAACAGTTCATGCTGAAGGCAGGGCAGGCTGGCACATTACCGTCCCCTGGCTTTTAAGCCCTTTGCGGGAACGCAGTGAGACATCCCTTTTGTGCAGTCTTTCCGTTGACATGGCGACAGCCTACTTCAGGGCGAATCCTTCACTTATTTCCATGCATTGCGCCGCAAGCGCCTTCAATGGCCGCCTGGTGGTCTTTCCCAATACCAACAGGGCAGGAAAAAGCACACTGGTTGCACGCCTGATGGCTGCCGGCTTTACCTCGTTTGCCGATGACCAGTTACCGATTACTCCCGAAGGCTGTGGCATCTCCCTTGGCATACCGCCCCGGCTGCGGCTGCCACTCCCTGCAGGCGACGACACCCTTTCCCGCTTTTTTGCGTCGCATCAGGGCAGCCGTAACAAGAGATACGCCTATCTCGACGCACAGGCACCATGCCTCGCACCTTTTGGAGAGCAGTGCCCGATAGGCGCATTTGTCCTGCTGGCGCGCAGTGACAGCGGCCCGGCCCGCCTGGTACCGGCTGATGAAATAACAGGGCTTCAAAGCCTTGTCCGGCAGAACCTGATGCGGCAGGGTGGTTCAAGAGAAGTATTCAACCGCTCAACAGAACTGATCAAGGCACGTCCATGCTGGACACTGCATTATTCCAGCCTTGATGATGCCGTAACGCTTTTGCAGGAAGCCTTTGCCTCTGCCGATCCTTACGGATTTGACTTTACCGGGGAGCACCGGAAAAAGCAGACGCAAAAACCATACGAACCCCTTCCCCTGACCGCGCAGGATGTTTTGCCTGCCCGGCTGGAATCCTCCCCCGAAGACATTTACATCCGCAAAAGCCGGATTATCAGTGAGGCCCGGCAGGATGATATATTTTTAATAGAAGAAGCAGAGGATGCGATTTATCACCTGAACCCGATGGCCGCAGCCATCTGGAATATGCTCGAAGAGCCGTTAAGCGAAACGGATGCGGCGAAACTGTTTTCGGATGTATTTTCCGATACCCCTCCCGGGCAGATTGAACACGATGTAGCCGTGTTTTTTGACATGCTGCGGGAAAAAGAGCTGATCGTAAAAATCAGCACATAATAAAAAACCTGTTGACCTGATTGACTGGCAGAAAAAGATATGACAAAAACACCTTCCCACTCCAGGCCGGTTGAATGGATGGCCAACTGGACAAGATCCCGCTTCGGGCTGCGTTTTTTATTCATCTTCCTGCCGGTGGCGCTGCTCGTTTGTATCGTCAATTATTTCTATTACCAGCAGGAACTTGAGCATATACAGGAAGAGCATGCCAAGACAGAATCCGCGCTGGTCACAGCCGGCATCATCTCCCTGGACCGCAGCTTCCAGTTTGCCACGCGCGATCTCAAGGACCTGTACGGACGAATCAGCTTCAGGAAAATGCTGGACGAGCCGGACAGGCGCAATAAATCCGATGTGGCGGCAGACTGGCTCAACTTTTCCGCATCCAAGGAGGTTTATCAGAAAATCCGCTGGATTGACGAAACCGGAAAAGAGCGCGTCCGGGTCAATTACACCTCGGGTACGCCGGGCATTGTGCCGGAAGAAAAGCTCCAGGATCGTGAAAGACGCTATTACTTTTCGGATACCAATAATCTTGAAAAGGGGGAAATTTACGTTTCTCCCCTTGATCTGAGTGTTGAGCACGGTGAAATCGAAGTGCCCCATGTGGCAACCATCCGCTTCGGGATGCCGGTTTTTAACAGCCGGGGAGAAAAACGCGGCATTCTGATCCTGAGCCTGTATGCGCAGGATATGCTGGATCGCTTTGAGGAGGCAACCGGTTATTCCAGCCATGCCGTATGGCTTTTGAATCCCGAGGGATACTGGCTTCAGGGCGGAAACGAAGAAGACGAATTTGCCTTCATGTTCGGCAAAACGGAACAGGGTATATCCAAACGTCATCCGGATGCATGGCAGAGCATCCACACCCGGGATACCGGGCAATTCCTGGGTAATGACGGGTTGTGGACATTCCAGACCCTGCATCCTTTTGATAAAAACGTCAAAAGCAGCGCCGGCAGCAGTAGTGTATTCTCGCCCGGCACGCCCCAGGTTGACATGGAAAACTACGAATGGAAAATCGTCTCCTTTCTTCCCCTGTCCACCTACAATTCCGGCATGCCTTTCTTGCAGGAAAAAAGCATTGCCATCACCCTGTTTTTCGTCCTTATCTGCCTGGTGCTGACATGGTTCCTTCTCAGGGTGCAGGATACAAGAAATCACCTGCTGGACCACCTGGAAGAAATGGTTGCCATACGCACGGAAAACCTGAGCCAGAGCGAAACCAGGCTACGTCGCCTGATCGAGACCATTCCTGATCTTATCTGGCTGAAAGATACAGAAGGCGCCTACCTTGAATGCAACGTTGCCATCGAAAAATACATGGGCCTCAAAGAAGGAAGCATCAAGGGGAAAACCGACTATGAGCTCATGCCGAAGGAAATGGCGGAAAACTACCGCAAGCTGGATGTTGAGGCGCTCAATGCTGACAAGCCCCAAATCCTGGAGCAATGGTTTACCGATCCGGAAACCGGAAAAGAATACTGCTTTGAAATTATCCGCGCCCCGGTCAAAACCGTTGATGGCAGGTTATTCGGCATTCTGGGTATTGCGCGGAATATTACCGAACGCAAGGAATCCGAAGTCCGGCTCCAGTTGGCCGGCCTCCTGTACAAAAACACCAGGGACGCCGTTCTCATCACAAACGCCAACAACGAAATCCTGGGCGTTAATCCTGCCTACGAAGAAATCAACGGATATACCGAGACAGAAGTACTGGGCAAAAATCCCAATATCATCAGTTCCGGCCGCCAGGGCAAGGCGTTTTATGAGGAAATGTGGAGTGCCCTGAAAAACAATGGATTCTGGCAGGGGGAACTGTGGAATCGCCGGAAAAACGGCGAAGTATACGCTGCCTGGCTGAGTATTCGCGCGTACCACGGTGAAGATGGCTCCGTCCTTGGCTATATCAAAATAGGCTCCGACTTCACCAAGGAAAAGGAAACGCAGGACATCATATGGCGACAGGCCAACTTTGATTTCCTGACAGAGCTGCCCAACCGCCGGATGCTCGTATCAAGGCTTGAGCAGGAGATCAACAAAAGCAGCCGTTCCGGCGGAAAACTGGCCATCCTCTTTCTCTCGATTCAGAACTTCAAGGCGGTCAATGAGGCATACGGACATGATGCCGGAGATGCCCTTCTCATACAGGCTGCCCGCCGGCTCCAGAAACTGGTGCGGGATATCGATATCGTTGCACGATACGGCGACAATGAATATGCCGTTGTCATCACCGAGTTCACGGACTTCAACAGCATAGAAGCGCTTGCGCACCAGATGATGCAGGAAATCTCCGAACCCTTCGTGCTCGATGACAAAATCGCGCTCGTTTCGGCCAACATCGGCATTACCATTTATCCGGATGATGGAACAGACAAGGATATCCTGCTCCAGAATGCCGACCAGGCCACCAGTTTTGCCAAAAGAAAAGCCCGCACCCACATCAGTTACTTCAGGCAATCCATGCAGGACGCTGCACAGCAAAGAATGCTGCTTGTCCAGGACCTGCGCTCGGCACTGGAAAACCGGCAGTTTGAAATTGCCTACCAGCCGATTGTCGATCTTTCCAGTGGCGAAATACTCAAGGCAGAATCACTGCTTCGCTGGAACCACGCCGAGCGTGGCGCCGTCAGCCCGATGGACTTTATTCCCGTTGCCGAAGAAACCGGCCTCATCTTTGAA
>JAJDFZ010000048.1 GCA_030269625.1 Oxalobacter sp. OttesenSCG-928-P03
AAAACAGATGCCTGTTTTCGCAGGATGGGCAACTTCGTTGCCCATGCGGATTATTCTGCTACTTCAGGGGAAGCGGCCGGGATGTTGTCTTCAAGGCTGTAAGCCGGTGAGGAAAAGGGGTCGTGGCGGCCCGTGTTTTCCCGGGCGGCGTCTTTTGCCCGCTGTTTCCATTTTGCGGCTTCGTCCGCATTGGCAGGCTGCCCCAAAAGGCCCTGCTCATGGATGTCGGCAATCTGCATGATGGCGGGAACATAGCCTTTTTCGGCGCTCTGGCTGTACCAGCGCAGGGCTTCTTTGGCATCCTCGTCAATGCCCATGCCGTAGTGGTACATGCGGGCAAGGTTGAAGGCGGCAACAGGGCTGCCGTTCAGTGCGCCGGTCTTGTCGAGCTCGGAGGCTTTTTTGAGGTCCTGCGGGGTGCCCCATCCCCGGAAGTAAAACCAGGCAAGGTTCAACAGGCAGCATTCATCATTTTGGGCCGCGCCTTCCTCGTACCATTTCCTGGCAGTGGAAAAACTCATGGGGACACCGTAGCCGTAGCGGTAGAGGTTGCCCAGGTTGCACATGGAACCGGTATCGCCTGCGGTTGCGGCGGCTTCGTACAATTGCCTGGATTTTTCATGGTTCTGTGCGACGCCCAGCCCGACGGTGTAGAGGTTACCCAGATTGTGCATGGATGGAACGTAGTTCTGCCTGACGGCTTCTGTGTACCATTCTGACGCGACGAGATAGCTTTTTTGCACGCCCAGCCCTTTTGCGTAGATGATGCCGAGGCTGTGCATGGCGCCTGCATGGCCTTTGCGGGCGGCTTCAACGTAGCGGGCATGGGCTTTTTTGTAGTCCTGCGGGATTCCCAGGCCCAGGGCGTACATGTTGCCGAGGGCGTAATTGACGGCGGCGGCCTCCTGCGCCGCCGGTGTCAGAAAGACTGCTGCGGCCCGGACGTATTCGCCGCGCTCGTATTGTTTCAGGGCTTCGGAAACGGCGTCAGCGGTATCTTTTTCGCTGGCTGCGGTGGCTGCGGTTTCGGCGGTGGCGGTGTTTTCGGCATTATCGGCACGCGCCGTTCCGGCAAAAAGGCCACAGGCAAGGATAAGAAGGGTGAGAAGCTGCGTGAGTCGGTTGGATGAAATCTGGTTGGCTGGCATGCGTTTTTCCCTGTTCGTCCATTGGATGTCATGAATGATACAACAAGAATGCCGGTTTTTCGATTCCGGCCGGGAAAGGGGGCCTGTTCAGGCTTTTCGGGGCGTGTTTTTTCCGGCGGCTTTCATGGCGATGAATTCGGCGTGACGGCGGTTGCACAGTTTTTTGATCTGGCGGTAGCTGGCTTCGCTGTTTTCAAGGAGCAGATAGACATTGTCGTGGTTTTTGCCGAGCCGCTTTGCGGCGAATGCCGCGCAGTCGCCGAGGTAGGTGCCGTATTCTCTGGCAAAACGGGTTCTGCCGCTGCTGTAGTAGGCATTGAGAAAGGCCCGGCCTTTGGTGTTGAGTTCTGCCGAGGTGAAAACGCCATCAAGCTCGCGCATGAAAAATGCCCGGCAATCGTCCTTGCCCAGGCAGATATCAGCGATGGTTTTGCCATGGTCAGCCAGCAGTTTTTTGCTGCACAGGCCGTTTTCCATGCACCAGCGGAGGATGAGGGCGATATGGGTCGCCCCTGCTTCGGGCGGGATGTCTGCCGATGCGCGTGTCGCGCCGGTGTGCCATTTGGCCTTGTCGTAGACGGTCAGTGACATGATGGATGCGAATTAACATTTTGACATGTTATTTTAACAACAAATTCAGACCATGTTTGCCCTTTGCTTGTCTTGTTTTTTGAGGCAAAAACGGTCTATTTTGATTGCAGGTATAACCGTTGATAAAAAAAGAGGGAAGGCCTCTGGTAAGGGGAAAAGGGGTTTCCGGCCAGGATGGGCCGGTGTGTGAAGTCATGGCGCGAAACGCCGGGTTATTTACGGGAAGCCGCTTTGCAATGACATGATTTGCGTTACAATGCATCCGGAAAATCCCGGAAAATGGAAAAAGGCAGGGAGCGGGGCTGCGGCGGGGAAAACCCCGGGTTCGGCAGCTCGTTTTCCGGTTCAGGGCCGCCCTTGAAAAAGGCGCGGTTTTCTTTTTGGGTTCAGACCATGTTTGCAGCAGTTTTTCTGCTTTGCGACTTTTATTTTAGACAAATGTGGTCTAAAATTATTCGGATGAGTTTGGTTTCTTGGGCGGAAATGTTACGAGTAAACGATTGGATTTGATGAAAACATTTCGGCCCCTCTTTTCCCGTTTTTCCCTGAAAGGGGTTTTCCCGTGATCCGTACCTATGGCAGGGCGCCTTATCGTGTCGTCGTGGTCCATGGCGGGCCGGGCGCGCTGGGTTCGATGGCCCGTGTGGCACGGGAACTCTCAAGGTTTGCCGGTGTGGCAGAGCCATTGCAGTCAAAGTTTGATATTGCCGGCCTGATTGAGGAACTGAAGGACCAGATCGGCAGGGTGTGCACCCGTCCGGTGACGCTGATCGGTCATGCGTGGGGTGCCTGGCTTGGGTCACTGTATGCGGCGGCTTACCCTGAGGATGTCACCCAGCTGGTACTGGTGAGCTGCGCTCCGCTGGATGTCAGGTATTCGGGCCAGATCATGGAACAGCGGCGCAAGCGGATGACGCAGGGCGAGTGGGCGCTCTTTAACGGCCTGCTTTTCAGGCTGGACAGGGTGCCGCCTGACAGCCGGAACTGGCTGCTGGAGCAGCTTGGCGCGCTTCTGGATAAAACCGACCACTATGACCTGCTCCCGAACGGGGAGGATGGCCTGGGGCAGATGCCCGTCAATGGCGAGATGTATCTTTCGATCTGGCCGGAGGCGGAGGCATTGTGCGAGAGCGGCGAACTGCTCAGGCAGCTGAGGAAGATACAGTGCCCGGTTCACGTGATTCACGGGGAGCATGATCCCCGTCCTGCCGAGGGCGTGACGGTGCCGCTGCATGCGAACAATATCGGCTTCAAGCGGCATCTCCTGCCGCTGTGCGGGCATGAGCCTTTCCGGGAAAGGCACGCTGCCGCCGCGTTTTACACAATCCTGGAAAATATCATCAGAAACGAACCCCGGCGCGGGTAATCCCGAGCGGCATCCTGCCGGAAAAAGGGATCGCTCCCCGGATTTTTTTTCGGGCGGACATTGAAAAAAGTTGTTTTTTTGCTATCATATTGTGAAATGTGGCGTGTGCTTCATGACGCCCGCTTTTTTTAGCGGTGCCCATTCAGGGGGGAAGGCTGAGGGGTCGGCCTTCCCGGGCACCCATCGTTTTTTTGTGCCGGCTACCGCCTGTCGGGCTCAGTCAGTTTTTCGGTCAGCGCCAGGATTTCCTTTTGCTTTCTGGCTGAAAGACTGCTGAAAATGGCAATCATCTGCGCCAGCCGGTCCTCATCGGCAAAAAAATAAGCCAGGGGAAGGCAAAGGACTTTGGCAATATTCCGGCTGGTAATGATATCCGGACTGTGGATGCCTTTTTCATACCGGTTGATGCGGGTGCCGGCTACAAACTCATCGATACCGGCTTTCATGCCGAGGGTCTTCTGGGACAGTCCCTTCTGTTTGCGGGCTTCGCTGAGTCGAGTGCTGAAAATGTGTTTGCGCGGGGTTCTTTTTCTGCTCATCGTAACGCTTTTGGGTTGTTTGTCACGATGATCGTAGTTTTGTCTTGTGTCATCTACTACGGATATCGTATACTTGCAAATGTTAGTGTTGTGTAAATTATAATTTTTGCAGTAAAAAACGGATTGCATTCAACCTGACCATTCCAAGAGTATATATTTATATACCACCGGTTTTCTACTTGTTATAACGGTTTGTGGTGTCCACTCAGGGGGGGGGAGTTGAGGGGTTCGACTCCCCCGGACACCCCATCTGCCAAATTAACTAAGCCATTGATTCCAAACAAAATTCAGCAAAAGGACTGCTTGAAAAACAGGCGGGCTTAGGGGCTGTTTCGGGCTGTTTGGAGTGGGAATCAGATACTTTTCAGACACTTTTTCACCCTGTAAAAGTAAGCAGAAACTTATTTCTCAAGCAAGTTGAACACTTCTTTTTTAACGGCAAAATCGCCAACCTGCGCGGCTTTGCCAGGGACTCCCAAAGCCAAAGAGAAAGCCGTGCCTTGACGCCGTCCTGCACCTTCCCCAAACATGCTTCGGCGGTAGATACAAGGGCGGGTTGTTTGACCCGCCGTATGTGCTGATTCGTGCGCCGCACTACGTTTGGCGGCACGCTATGGGATATGCTCCTGCTGATCTGTTTAGGTGTGATGTGCGGTAATTTTCTTTTTAAATCAACTTGTTGCGTCGGCACGAGGCAAGCTTTGGACAAATGTTCTGAAGGGGTTGTCAGCGCCTGTATAGCGGTGTAGTGACAGCAACAACCAGAAAGAGAGTACCGTGAAAAAAACATTCAAGGAGAGGGCGGAGTCCAATCCTCTGGCAAAGAAATGGGGCGAACGGGTTGCCGGGGCTTTGTTTATAATGGCCTTATTTTTGCGGGGAATGTCCCGGGAGCGTAAAGACAGATGAAACACGACGAAAACGGCAATCCGGTAGCAGCAGGCACAACGCGGGTGGATGATTCGGCGCTGGATTTTTGCGGTGAATCGGAAGGCGGTTTTCCCTGCGGGGAGTTCTGCTGGGATGATGAGATGGATGCCACGCCGGTTCTGCCCCCGGCAAAGGATAAATAAGCCGTACAGTTGCCCGCGCGCAGGGCGCGCAAAAAAACGGGAAAGCAGTCTCCCTGCTTTCCCGTTTTGCGTTATGCGGCTGTTTCGCGGCGGCTTATTTGCCCCGTGGCGGGACGTCGCGGCGCGGTTCGCCGACATAGAGCTGGCGCGGACGGCCGATGCGCTGCTCGGGGTCGGAGATCATTTCTTTCCACTGGGCGATCCAGCCGACGGTGCGCGCCAGGGCGAAGATCCCGGTAAAAAAGTTGGTTGGCATGCCGAGCGCGGACTGGACGATGCCGGAGTAGAAATCGACGTTGGGGTAGAGTTGCCGGGAGACGAAGTAGTCGTCTTCAAGGGCTACCCGTTCGATTTCAAGTGCGATCTTGAACATGGGGTCGTTGTTTAAGCCCAGTTCGTTCAGGACTTCATGGCAGGTTTCGCGCATGAGGGTGGCGCGGGGATCGATGTTCTTGTAGACGCGATGGCCAAAACCCATGAGGCGGGACTGGTTTTCCGGATCCTTGACGCTTTTGACGAAGTCGGCCACGTTGTCAACAGAGCCGATGCTTTTGATCATGTTGAGCGCGGCTTCGTTGGCGCCGCCGTGCGCGGGGCCCCACAGGCAGGCGATGCCGGCGGAAACGCAGGCGAAGGGGTTTGCGCCGCTGGAGCCGGCCAGGCGTACGGTCGTGGTGGAGGCGTTCTGCTCATGGTCGGCATGCAGGATGAGGATGCGGTCCAGTGCGCGAACGAGCACGTCGTTGATCTTGTAGTCCTCGGCCGGGGTGGAAAACATCATGCGCATGAAGTTGGCCGTGTAGTACAGGTCTTTTCTCGGGTAGACGAAGGGCTGCCCGATGGAGTATTTGTATGACATGGCAACCAGTGTCGGCATGTGGGCCAAAAGGCGCTGTGCCGCCATTTCGCGGTGGGCCGGGTCGTTGATGTCAAGGGAGTCGTGGTAAAAGGACGACAGCGCGCCGACGATGGCAACGAGGATGGACATGGGGTGGGCGTCGCGCCTGAATCCGCGGAAGAAGAATTGCATCTGCTCGTGGACCATGGCGTTGTCGGCGACGTTTTTTTCGAATTCGGTTTTTTCTTCTGCCGTGGGGAGTTCGCCCTTGAGAAGGAGAAAGCAGGTGTCCATGTAGTCGCAAGTGGTTGCGAGCTGTTCGATGGGGTAGCCACGGTAGAGGAGTTCGCCTTTTTCGCCATCGATGTACGAGATGGCGGAATGGCAGGATGCGGTTGCCATGAAGCCAGGATCATAGGAAAGTTTGCCCGACTGGCTGTACAGGCTGCGCATGTCAATCGCGTCCGGTCCGATTGTGCCGCCATAGACAGGGAGGTCTACGGCAGGTGTCTTGTCACTGAAGTTCAGTGCGGCTTTCGAAATGGTGTCGTTCATGGATCTTCCGTCTGTAATGGTTGTGTTATTGAAAGATTGTCAATATTTCCTGCAGGCCTGCACCTGGTTTCCCGGGAGGGAGAGCCTTCCGCCATGAAAACGGAACGGGCAACAACGGCTGGCTGTCTGGCCGGTTTGTGAGCCTCTTTTTCGGGAAGGGGAGCCGGATATGCTTTCCGGAAGCCGGATTCATCCGGCATTGTTCCTCTTTTTACAGGAACAGGAATGTTTGTTACAGGAAAAGAGGAAAGTGTAACAGGATATTACAATGTGTCAATAAAAAAGGGGAAAGTCCTATAATGAAATCGGGTCCAATGAATGTTGGCTCAAAAATCTGCTCTTTCCCAAACGCGCCTTTGCCAGGGCGCGTTTTTTTTTGCATGGCTGCCGTGCCGGGCGCTGCTGTCCCGGCAGATTTTATACGGCAATCGGCGCCAGTATCGCCGGATGGGGGTCGTAGCCGTTGATGATGAAATCGTCGTAGGTGTAATCGAGGATGCTGGCGGGTTTTCTGGCGAATTCGAGCTGGGGCAAAAGCCGCGGCTCGCGGGAGAGCTGGGTGTGAACCTGTTCCATGTGGTTGCTGTAGATGTGCAGGTCACCAATGGAATGGACGATTTCGCCGGGCTCAAGCCCGGTCTGCTGCGCGACCATGTGGGTGAGGAAGGCGAGGCTTGCGGCATTGTACGGGATGCCGAGGAAGATGTCGCCGGAGCGTTGGGTCATCATGGCGGAGAGTTTGCCTTCGGCTACCCAGAACTGGTACATGACATGGCAGGGCGCCAGGGCCATTTTACCGTCGAGCACGTTTTGCTGCGGGCTTTTGGTTTCGTCGGGCAAAAGGGCAACGTTCCAGGCGTTGATGATGTGCCTGCGGCTGTCGGGGTTGTTTTTGATGCTGGCGATGACGTTTTCGACCTGGTCGAAGATGGCGCCGTTTGCGCCTTCCCAGAAACGCCACTGGGCGCCGTAGATGGGGCCGAGCTCGCCTTCAGGGGTGGCCCATTCGTCCCAGATGGTGACGCCGTTTTCGTTGAGGTACTGGATGCTGGTGCCCCCGCGCAAAAACCACAGGAGTTCGTGGATGATGGAGCGGATGTGCAGGCGCTTGGTTGTCAGGAGCGGAAAGCCTTTCGAGAGATCGTGGCGGTACATCCGGCCAAAGACGGAAAGGGTGCCGGTGCCGGTGCGGTCGTTTTTTCTGACGCCGTTGTCAAGGATGTCTTCTAAAAGGGCAAGATATTGTTGTTCCATGATGGCTGATGATTTCCTGTCAGTGTCTGGCCGTTGCCTGGGGCCGGATTTGCGCAGGAAGGCTCAAGGTGGGAGCAGCCGGCTGCACATCGGCAGCCGGCTGATATGAAACTGTGACAGTTGACACTGGCTCCCCGCCCGGTGTCGCGTCGTCGTTGTGGCACTCAGGGGTTATGCTCCGACGATAGGAATATACAGCTTCATATGTCCTCCCTGTAGATAGCTGTCAGGGTAGACCTCGTAACAGGGTGTATCTCCGATGCCGACGTTCTCTTCCTGCGCTGGCAGCCACTCATAATACAGGTAATCGTACAAACGGTGAAGTGCCTCGCGTGAGGGAAGGGTGCATTCGGCATACAGGCCGGCCGGAATAATGGTTTCCTCGAATTCCTCAGGGAGAACACTGCCTCTGCCGGGCTTGACGGCAACGCAGTATTCAAAGCTGCAGGTTTCGGCATCAACAACCCATGACACGCCATAGGTGGTGCCTTTGCTTTGTCTGCAGATGATTTCATGAACCCGGGGAAGCGCCTCGCTCCAGATTTTGATGAGATCTTCAGAGGCTGCCTGCATGTCAGTCCGGATCCGGATGCCGGCGAGCTTGACGGCCGGACGCGGCACAATGCGTAGTGAGATGTTGGAAGGTAGTGTGGCCAGAGACATAGCGATTTCCTTATAATTGTGACCCCGGGGTTGGGGGAGCGCATTTTCACTTTTCGTATCCTGGTGGGATACAGCCCTGCTCGGATCGCGCTGTTATTTTGATATATTGTATTTTTCAGGTCTTTTTCCGGCCCTGTTGGACGGAAAGCCACATGAAACCTGCATCAACGCGATTTTCTTACCTTGCTTTTTTTTATTGTTAATTGTGAATTAAGGGATATTTCCCCATTTTTTCACCATTTCATTTTATAAGAAAATGTTATAACTGTGTTACTTTTTTGCCACATTTTTTCACTTTTTTGTTGACTTCATCTGATATATCAGCTATAAGCACGAGAAATATCAGGCGGGATGGCGAAAAATATCAGTTGGCATGTTTTGGCATGCCAGTTTTTTTGCGGGGATGGTGGGAAAAGGGCGGAAAAGCAGCGGCAAAGCGGCGCCACATCACGTAAAGGAAGGGGCCGGATCAGCGCCGGACAACGGGGATACAGACGGAAAGATGCCCGGTTTGCAGGAAGTCCGGAGGGCAGTATTCGAAGCAGGCGGCGTCTTCCAGGCCGATATAAATGGTCTGGGAGGGCAGCCAGCGGGAGTACAGGAAGTGGTATGCCGTATGGATTTCAGCGACGGATGTCAGCGGGCATTCGGCATAGAGCCCGGCTGGCAGGGTGAAGGAGCCGAGTTCTTTGGGAATGCCCTGGCCTTCCGGCGCCTTGATAAGCGCCCAGTAGTCAAAACTGCCGGTGGCGGCGTCATAGGCGGTGGAAACGCCCCATGACGGGCAGTTGCCTTCGGGGTAGAGTTGTTCTATCCAGCGGATAAAAGTCTCGCGCCAGAGTTTGGGGCAGTCGTCCTGGCAGGTTTCCATGGTGGTGCGGATTTTCATGCCGATGAGTTCCTGCGCCGGATAGTCTGTCACGCTGACGGAAAAACGGGTATCTCGGGGTGTGCTGGGCATGCTGGTTTCCTCCGCTTTTTTGGGTGTCTGGTCTATTGTAGCGCGGCGGGGGCCGTTGTGCGCGACGGCGCCACGGACGTTTGCAGATACCCTTCGCGGGTGTGGTTCTCTACGATGGGATACACCTCTTTTTCCTTCTCTCAGGCCGGTGGCTGACCGGCGGCAGCTCACTTTCTTTGCTCGCACAAAGGTTTACGAATGAGCGATGCGAAGACAAAGTAAGCAAAGAAATGCGCCGCAACACCTTGCCCCTGTCGGGGTTCCCGGTTCTGCTCCGTCAGGCAGGGGCGTCGCGCTGAACTCGCCCCTGAAGGGGCTCAGACAACGCGCTCCTGCTCCAGCCTTCCGTCACAGTCCCGGCTGCGGTGTAATCGCGGATTTTGGACCAGGAAGTGACACCACTTCGTGGTGTAAGGATGCCCCTGCGTTGCAGACGGCATTGTTGGGCAGCAGGCTGCCCA
>JAJDFZ010000049.1 GCA_030269625.1 Oxalobacter sp. OttesenSCG-928-P03
AGGCGGTTACTGTCAGTTATCCCGCTTCCCCTTCCGTTTTTCCATGGGCAGGCTTTTTGCTGCCGGGGTGCGTTGCACGCCGAAATGACTGGAACCGGTATCAGGAAAGCAGGGGCAGGCCGGGCGTCTTTATTTATTTGACGTTATGCCCTTTCATCATGACTTCGCGGATATCCAGAAACTGCCAGTTGGGCTGGGCTTCGTATTCCATTTCTTTGCCCAAAACATCTCCTGCCGAGCGCTTTGACCAGCTGGTTATTTTTTCCGGCATGGTATTGGTCGGCTTTCTTTCCGGCGCTGTCGGAGCCGGCTTTCTTTCCCGCTTGAGCGGGTCCGGGCGCATGCCGGGTTTCGGGATTGCCTGCATGGCGGAACCCCTGCTGTACAGGATGGCATTGCCGTCAACGTCGGTTACCCAGCCGTCGAAAAACCATCCGACATGCTCTCCCTGCAGGTCATACACGGCATTATTCAGCACGGATGCAATGGGGGTCCCATCGTATTGATAAATATAATTGTCGTTGTTCAGGTACACGAGGGCACCACCTGATTTGTCATAGAGGTTGAGTTGGTCCATAAAGCACCTATTGAATGAATTTGGTAGATTTTTGGTAGATTTTCTGGCCGCCTGACAGGAAGATCCGGATCAGGGGAAAAGACAAACTACAGAGCATTTCTGACAGGAGGCGCGTCACTTACACTCTGTATGATTACAGGATACCGTAATTTATCCGGTTTTGCCAACGGTTTTCTGAAAACATGCTGTTTCTGCGAATATCCATTCCGGCAGGACTTACCTTTCCTCACGAAAAAAATCCAGCAGCAGCCGCTCGGCCCAGGGCGTTTCAGGTTGAACGTGATGCATATCAGCCAACAGGCTCCCGCCATGATCTTGGCAGGCGTGCCGGAGTATGGCAGCGGTAAATTCGGGGTGAAACTGCACGGAACAGGCATTTTCTCCATATCTCAGTATCTGGCACGGATCCTGCTCTGATTTCGCCAGTATAACGGCCCCTTCCGGCGGCGCCAGTACGCTTTGCCGATGGAAAAGATACGCGGAAAAGCTTTCCGGGCATGCTGCTGTCAGCTCATCTTTTTTGCCCTCCGCCGTCAGGGTCACGGAAAAACAACCGATTTCGGCACCATTCGGATTATTTCCCACACGCCCTCCCAGCGCATACGCCATCAACTGGTGCCCGTAGCATACGCCGAAAAGCGGCAGTTTCACCCCCATCGCCTTTTTTATCCAATCCGCTGTTGCCTCGCTCCATGGCAGATGCTCGGTCACCATTGACCACGATCCGGTGATGAGTGCTCCTGCAATATCTGCCGGTTCCGGCAGCATTTCCCCGAGATAGGGACGTATGACACGGGGAAAAATGCCCGCTCTCGCTTCCAGCGCACGCAAAAACCAGTCGGCATGCGAGCCGCACGCCAGGCGGACAGTATCAGGAGGCACACCCATTTCAACGATCAGCAGATTCATGGCATTGTCCATTCATGGCATTGGCAGTTTTCTATTCAACTTCAATATGTTATAAAAGAATTGCCCGATGCTTTTTTACAGCAGTTTTCAGGCCAGATAAAACAGGGACCCCGTTACTTCTGTCATTCTGTTTTTCCCTGGGTACCGACATACACACAGATGGGAGAAGCGATGTCTGTCAATATATGTCTGGATATTTCAATGGAGCGGCCCCAACGTCTTCAGCCGGGGCAGTATTTCGTCAAAATGCAGGTTTCCATGGATAAGGATACCTGGCTGTCGGGCGATGCCTTTCGCCAGCTCAAACAGTATTCGGAAAACCATTTCAAGAATATGCTTCTCCCCACGAAATTTGCCGCTCCCGCGGAAGCCCCCCAGCAATTGATCAATGCTTTCCTTGAAAACGGGAATGCCGTTCTTTCAGATCCCGGTAATTCGAGCTGGGTTCTCTTTCGCGCCAACTGCAACTGTGCAACCACCTGGGAAATCCGCCTGAGCCTCCTTGGCAAAAACTGAGCGCCAAACGCTGCTGTTTTCATTTTCATGCCGACTATAATATCCGGGTTCTTCATGAATCATGCTGCCTGTCTTTCCCAATGAAAATCCATACCAACCGGAAGCTTTTTGACCTGGCAAACCGCAATGCCCAGCGGCTGGCCCGCAACAGGCTGCTCGAAGAAAATGCACAGGCGCTTGCGTGGCTGGCCGGGGCGGAAAGCTTTTTTCATCCCGACACGCCCGATATGGTCAAAAACGCCCTCGCGCGCGCAATCGCCAACCATTCCCCCTGCGGCATACGTGAAGAAAATGTCGCCGTACTCCAGACAGCCAGGGCCGACAAGGCATACGCCTGCCTGACCGACTGGGTCACACATCTGCCTGAAGGTGATTACTTCCTTTCTTTCGGCGGAGGCAGCATGATTTCCTTTGACAACAGTATCCAGTGGATTCCCGTCCTTCCGGTTTTTGCGCTTTCCCTTAAAAGCATCACACCGTTTCTGGACACACTGCGTCCGTTTTGCAATGGCGATATTGCGCTGGTATCGTCATGTGGCAGGCATGCCGTTATTTCCGAATCATTAATGGGATATCTGCCGGATGAACCATCTGATGATGAAACGGTTTATGAACTCAGCACGTGGAGCGAAAGCACGGCATGAAAACACGCCGGGTAATGACGGCTAAATGCTGAACGGCCCCAGCTTCTGCTTGACCAGCCTGTTTTTCAGTGTGATATAACGCGGCATGCCGTTGATATATTGCGGGTAGTCCTCCCCCTGTATCAGGGGACGCAGGTAGCTGCGGCAATCATCCGTAATCCCGAAACCATCGCCGCTGATAAAGCTGACCGGCATGTATTTTTCCACATTGGCGACGTCCTTCAGATCTGCCGTGCCGATGCGGTACTGGTAAGGGTCATCCGAGATACGTTCAATGGTCGCCATCACTGAATTTCTCCCCTGCAGCGCCAGCTCAACTGCGGCACTTCCCAGCTCATAGGCCTGCTGCACATCGACGGCGGATGCAAGGTGACGTGCGGAACGCTGGAGATAATTGGCAACGGCCCAGTGAAAAGGATGCCCCAGCTTCTGGCGGATCATGTTGGCCAGGATCGGGGCGGCGCCACCCAGGTGGGCGTGACCGAACACATCCCGCGCACCCTGGTCTGCAATGAATTTGCCATTCGGGTATTTGCAGCCTTCGGATACCACGATCGTGCAAAACCCGAAGCGCTTGACGTTTTCATCCACCCGCTCAAGGAATTTTGCCTCGTTGAATTCGATTTCGGGAAAAAGGATGACAACCGGAATGCCATAGTCCGCAGCCAGCCCCCCTGCAGCCGCAATCCAGCCGGCATGCCGTCCCATCACCTCGAATACAAAAATCCGGGTAGAGGTTTTGGACATGGCCCGCACATCGAAGGAAGCCTCCAGCGTGGAAACCGCCACATATTTGGCAACCGAGCCAAACCCCGGGCAATTGTCGGTCAGCGGCAGATCGTTATCAATCGTCTTGGGAATATGGATCGCCTGCACCGGATATCCCATCAGGGTGGAAAGCTGGGATACCTTGAAACAGGTATCGGCGGAATCGCCGCCGCCGTTATAAAAGAAATAGCCGATATCGTGTGCCTTGAAAACGTCAATCAGGCGTTCAAAACCCCGGCTGTCCACCTGCGGGTCAGCCAGTTTCAGGCGACAGGAGCCAAAGGCGCCTGCCGGGGTATAGCGCAGCATGGCAATATCGGCATCGCTCTCAAGACTCGTATCCACCAGTTCTTCGCTTAATGCCCCGACAATGCCGTTCAGTCCGGCATAGACTTTGCCGATTTTATCCGGATGTTTGCGCGCGGTTTCGATTACACCACAGGCTGACGCATTGATCACTGCCGTTACACCGCCGGACTGTGCATAAAAAGCATTTCTTCCCTTCATGGCATTCTCCCGATTCCCAAAACCGCTGTTTATTATCCTGCCGGATTTTCGTTTTTTTATTAGGTTAACGCCATCTGACCAAATAACCAAACCGATTCGGGCATCGAACCGGTAATTTTTCCGCAGAACGCATCGGCCCTGAAACAGCTGTCAATATCGTGCATTTCGCTTCCGGGCTAACAATATGTAATAATCCGTTCTTGAGCCAGAACCGGACCCATCGACCTGAACATGCCTGCCGCGCGTAAACAAAGACAACCGGGAAAACCGGAGACAAAGAAGGGCATCAGCCCGAGTTGCGTCTTTCTGCCGGAGGGGCAATGGGCCACCTGCGCGGATTTTCTGGCTGAACGCTTCCCCGCCATCTCCATAAAAGAGTGGCAGGCGCGCATCACCGAAGGGCAGGTATTCGATGCCGAAGGCAAATGTATTGAGCTGCACCAGCCATACCGGCACGGCAGCCTGCTTTACTATTACCGGCGATTGCCTTCTGAAACGGCCATTCCCTTTTCAGAAACCATCCTCTACCAGGATGAATGGATTGTTGTTGCGGACAAACCGCATTATCTGCCTGTCATCCCGGCGGGGCGCTATCTGGAAGAAACGCTGCTTGTCCGCCTGAAACGACGCACCCATATCGAGACGCTTTCCCCGATACATCGCATTGACCGGGAAACCGCCGGCATCGTCGTCTTTTCTGTCAGGCCCGAAACACGATCGCTATACCAGACGCTCTTTTACAACCGGAGTGTGGAAAAGCATTATGAAGCCATTGCCCCGTACCGGCCGGATATCTCCCTGCCTCTGCTTTACCGGAGCCGCCTGGCGGCAAGCCCTGCCAGCTTCATGAAAATGGAAGAAACCGAAGGCGCGCCCAATGCCGAAACACGAATCCGTCTCATGGAAACCAAAGGCCGGCTCGCGCGATATGCCCTTGAACCCCTTACGGGGAAAAAACACCAGTTACGCGTCCAGATGGCGGCGCTTGGCATACCGATTCTGAATGACCGGATTTATCCTTATCTTCACCCGGAGGAAAAAAACGCAGAAAGCCAGGCCAGGGCTTTTGCAAGTCCGCTGCAATTACTGGCAAAAACGATTGCCTTCAGGGATCCTGTAACAGGACAACACCGGTATTTTGAAAGTGAACAGCAACTGAGGTTCTGAATGCGAAAAAAGAAAAAAAACAAACCACCGCACATCAAAGGCAAACCGGATTTTCCCAAGGCCACCCTTTCCGAACAGGATGGCCTTTTAGTCCTGCACCTGGGGACCGAATGGATACAGGGTGCCATGCGCATGAACAACCCTGTCGAAATCGTTCTGGAATACATTCAGCAGATGATGATGTGGATGCTGTTCAAAAACCAGCCGCAGCACGTTGTCCAGCTCGGCCTGGGTAGCGCATCCCTGACCAAGTTCTGCTATCACACCTTTCCTGAGGCAAAAGTCACGGCCATCGAAATCAACCCCAATATTATCGACATCTGCCGTGAATCCTTTTATCTGCCGAAAAATGACAAGCGGTTAAACGTGATTGAAGCCGATGCGATGGATTATGTGCGCTCACAAAGGCGGAAAAACCAGATCGATATCCTGCAGGTCGATCTGTACGATGAAAATGCACGGGAACCGGCCATCGATACGCCCGAGTTTTACCAGGCCTGTGCCGACTGCCTCACCCCTGACGGCATGATGACTGTCAATATTTTCGGCGCGGACTCCGACCGGCATAAAAGCCTCGAAGCCATTTACAATGCGTTTGATGCCGTAATATGGATGCCTGAAGTGCATGGCGCCAATATTGTCGCCCTGGCCTTCAAAAAAGCGCCCGGTATCGCTTTTTCCGAACTCTATGACCGCGCAGACATCATCCGGCTGGAAACCGGCCTTTTGGCCAAACGCTGGGTGGATGGCCTGAAAGAATGGATGCGCCAGCAGATTGAAAATGCCCAGGCTGAGCAGCAGCTGTAACATTTTGTAAGACATCTGCCGGACACTTCCCCCTCCTGCAGCTTCTGTACCGGGTCCGTCAGCATGTAACGGACCGTTATCTTTTGTTACAAATAAAGGTACCTGATCAAGCGGCCCCGGAAAATTCTGTGCTGTAATGTTTTCGGCATTATATGCCCGTGCCGTTCAGCAACGGTACACGTGTCATCCTGAAAATGCCTTTGCCGCCCGCCCGCAAAAGCATGCATGCCAAACAGAATCATTTTCACAGGAGCTGTCATGACCCGTTCTTTGTTTTCACGTCTTTTTCTCAAGCCCGTCCTGATTGCGACAATCGGCTTGACCGCTACCGCCCCCGCCCTGGCGGGGTGGAACTTTCTCGGTACAAAGCAGACCGATACCCTGACCGCCTTCAAATCCGAAGCTGAACTCAATGAGTGGCTCGCCGCCAAAAAGAACCGGACTCAGGAGCAATATCAGCGCCGCCAGAAAGAGACAGCCAAAATGGCGCAGCAGAGCAAAATGGCTGAATCGCCTGCACCTGTTGCCATGATGGCAGAAGAAAAGTCGGCTGACATGAGCAGTGAATCTGAATCTGTCACCAATACCCAGACAGCCGGCGTGGATGAAGGCGGCATCGTCAAGGTTCACAACAACCATCTTGTCATCCTCCGGCGCGGCCGTCTTTTTACCGTCGATATCGGCAACAGCCGTCTTTCGCCAACATCTGTCATTGACGCTTATGCCCCCGGCTCTTCCGGTCATGCCTGGTATGATGAAATGCTGGTTTCCGGCAATACCGTCGCTGTTATCGGTTATAGCTACAGCAAGGGCGGCACTGAGATCGTTCTTTTCAATATTGACCGTAACGGTCAGCTCAGCTACAGGTCAACCCATGTCCTGCGTTCGAATGATTACTACTCTTCCCGCAACTATGCCAGCCGTCTGATCGGCGACAAGCTGATTTTCTACACACCGCTGTATATCAATTTTTATCGCGACCCGCTCAGTTGCTTCCCTGCTGTACGAAACTGGGAAGACGGCAAGGCCGGAGAGTTCCAGCGTATCGCCCCCGCCACGCAGATTTATCGCACAGATGAGGATCTTGACCCCGCCCGAACACAAATCGCGCTCCACACCGTCCAGGTCTGCGACCTCTCGAAACCGGACATGCAATGCACGGCAACAGGTGTATTGGCTCCCGCCGGACGTGAATTTTATGTTTCAAAGGATGCTGTCTATATCTGGACATCACCCTATGCAAGGTATAACCACCGGGCTGCAGAAACCGCTCCGCCGGTAAGCGCATCCGTATTCCGCCTGCCGCTGGATATCAAACAGGCGCCGACCGCTCTGAAAACCATGGGCAGCCCGATCGACCAGTTTTCCTTCCTGGAAAGCAGTGATGGCTACCTGAATGTCCTGCTTCGTTCGGAAGGGCCGGCCGCCTCCATGTGGTCGGCTGAAGGTGGCAGCAAAGATCTCGCGCTTTTGCGTGTTCCTGTCAGCCAGTTTGGCAATGGCACTCAATCAGCGCCTCTCAGTCATTACCACCCGCTCCCTTCCCCAAGTGGCGGACACGCCATCCAGAACCGCTATATCGGTGACTATCTCCTGTATGGCGCAGGCAATACCTGGGGGCGCAATCATGCCACGGAAAGTACCGCCTATGCGCTTGCCTGGAAAACACCGCAGAATGCCGCTGTGAAAATTTCCCCTGAGCACAGCGTGGACCGGATTGAGGCACTCGGAAAAAATGCGCTTTTGGTCGGCACCCGGAATACAAATCTGGTTTTCACCACTATTGCGCTGGGCGGGACTGATCGTACAACGCATGCCAACCCCATCAGCCGTTTTCAACTGGCCAATGCCGCGCAGGGCGAAACACGCAGCCACGGATTTTTCTACAAGCCCGACAGTGAAAAAAGCGGTATTTTAGGCCTGCCGTTCAGAGGAAGCGGTTCCAGCGGCTGGCAACAGTTGCGCAATGTCTCCAGCGGTATTGTCTATGTAAAAAACCATAACCTGTCGCTGTCTGAAATGGGCATACTGGGCGCCTCACCCAATCCCAACACCAACGACAACTGCAAGGCTTCCTGTGTTGACTGGTATGGCAACGCCAGGCCGCTTTTCGTCAAAGGACGGGTTTTTGCCCTGATGGGATATGAACTGGTAGAAGGCAAGGTGCAAGACAAGCGCATAACGGAAGTCCGGCGCATCGATTTCAGCCCTGTTTCAGCACAGCCACAAAGACGACCGTAAACAGAAAAATACCCAAAAGACGGGTTTAATCAAACCCGTCTTTTTCTCAAGAAGACTTTTTTCCTGAAGAAGAAACAACATTCCTGTAAACTTTAAGGAATAAAAATGATTTCGTCATCTGCAGACGCATGAAAACTGCGGATATTAACCAACCTGCTTATTTATCCCATGATCATGAAAAACCGTTTTTTTCTTCTGCTTGTCTCTCTTCTGCTCATTACCGGCTGCGCGCAAAACATCAGCTCTGATGCCTATTCCGTTGAGGGAACCGGCAAAGTCAGCAGAACCGTCCCCGGTGTTATCGTCAGTGCCCGCCACGTAGCTGTTTCCGGCACCAACAGTACCGGCAGAACCGTCGGTGCTGCAACCGGTGCCGTCGCCGGCTCGGCCATCGGCAGCGGAACAAGAGCCAACATCCTTGGCGCTATCGGTGGCGCACTCATCGGCGGCATCGCCGGCGGTCTGGTTGAAGAAGGCGTCACCTCGCAAAACGCCATTGAATATATCGTTCAGACAGGCAATGGTGAAATGGTCACGCTGACCCAGGGCGCCGATCCGACCTTTTCCAAAGGCCAGAAGGTCCTGATCCTGTACGGATCAAAAGCCAGGATCATCGCTGACGAGCGTTGAAACACATTTCTTTCGCTGGAAAAACAGGTGCATAAATGACTGATACGCCCGACAAGGCATTTGACAATCCGTACATTGAAAACGTCCAGAAATACCATGACGGCTACATGTTCAACATGAAGGGACTGCAGACGCGTATCAGGCTCATCCTGACTGTCA
>JAJDFZ010000005.1 GCA_030269625.1 Oxalobacter sp. OttesenSCG-928-P03
AAAAAAACGGCCCGGACGGCTGCTTTTCCATGTTGATGTCGCATGGCGGATAGCTGCCCGGGGGATTCAAGGTCAAACTAGAGATTCATGAGCAGAAATTTTTCTGCCCTCATACTGTCTTGTCCGCTATGGGTACCGGAAATGAAAAACGGTTTTTGTTTTTTCAGAATTTCCCGGTCGTAGGATTTGAGTGACTGGTACTGGCGCGTTACCCATTCAACCGGAGAATTTTCCGCGTCAAAGCGCAGAACGAAAATATCCGAGTCGGGCAAAAGGATGGCAAAGGTATTGTCAGGGATGATGATGTTATCACCGAGATGACATATGATACGGTCCAGCTTGCGAACGTTGTTGCGCATAAGTTCAATGTCGTCACGGTATGTGTTGATTACACCCTCCACCTCATAAAGATTGTTGATAAGCAGTATCATTGGAGCCTCCTATCGGGTTTCAATGGTTGTTCATGCCTGCTGGCTGGTGCTAGCGTCTTTTGTCATGTATACAAAAAAAGGTTGTCAGCGTCTCGCCCCAAGGCAAGTTTTCCATCCTCTTTTATCCGGACGCGAACCTCTTTTTCGAAGTGGCGGGAAGTGTGGGGAAAAGAGGAATCAACGATTGCCGGTTTTTGTTTGCCAATGTCATGAAGCCGCCCCACAACCTGCTCAACAAGGTTTTTTTCGTTCTGTGTGAAGGGGGTTTCTTTCTGAAAAATAAAAGAAACGTGGCGGTTTTTCGGCATGAGAATTCTGATGCTGGCCGGGCTTTCATATATGACGGGATGGCCCTCCCCCGCCTTTTCTGAAAAGGGGCCGATAAGCGTGGCACCGGCAATAAGCGGCTTGATACAAAGATCAAAGGCGTCGCGAAAAGTGGCAACATCCTCGTTTGTCGTTGTATGGGTATTCATGTTGTACCTCCTTGTCGTTATGGATCAGGAAATTCCTGTATCCCGTTTTTCTGACCGGGAAATTTCGGGGAGCGAAGTGATATCAGTATCAATTTGATCTGCGGGCCAGTTAGATAAGAGATTAGGCAAGAAGGTGAGTCGAAACAATGACGAAAATAAAAAACACTATCTCAAAGATGGGAGTATGGAAATTTTTCTGAAAAAAGATTGGGAGAGGTGATTTTATGATGACCGGTTAGTTAGGGCTCGGGGCGCGGGTGACTGATATTTATTGGACATCGGTTTCATGAAGTCAGGAAAAGCCGTTTCTCCTGGTAGTTAGTGCAATTGTTCTGTTTGCGTTATAGCAGAAGGAGGTCATGCAAGTGTTTTTGCACAAACTATTGCCTGTCACTGATTCTGTCTAGCTTTTCAACCAGATCCTCTGCCCGTAAATGCGTATACCGGCGTAGCATCTGCATGGATTTGTGACCGCTGATGGAGGCGACTTCCTGATCGCTTAATCCGGCTTCAACGAGGCGGCTGACAGCTTCATGACGCAGGTCATGGAAACGCAGGTCTTCAATGCCAAGATTTTTCTTGATGTCTCCCCAAGCTTTCTTGAATTCATAGGGGCGGCGTTTTCCATCGCGTCCCGGTTCTCCAAAGAAAACAAGATCGGTTTCAGCAGGCCGCGTCGGATTGGCGATAGCAATCTTGAAGACATCTGTTGCGGCACGGGTTAGCGGCACGATTCGAGACGTGTTGTTTTTTGTATCTGCCAAGCGGGCAAGGCGGCGCTCAAGGTCAACCTGTGAGCAGCGGATGCCGGTGATTTCTGATTGGCGCATTCCTGTTTCAATGGCAATGCGTACAATCCAGCCCAGCATGGGATTGCTGTGTGCATCAACTGCTGCCAGCAGTTTTTCCTGCTCGTGGATTGCTAAGCGGCGGTTTCGCCCAGCACCCGGACTGGGCTTGCGAATGTTGCTGACGGGATTGACTGTCAGCCCCATCCCCCATTCCCGGATTGCGGTTGTATACAGGTGGCTCAACAAGGCCAGTTCGATTCGGATGGTGTTGTTTGCGAGGCCATCCGCAATACGTTTATCCCGGTAGGCAGCAACAAGTTCGCTGCTAATGGCGGCAAGAGAGTATTTACCAAAGAAGCTGGTGAGGTGCCTGGCCGATACTTGTTCGCTTTTCTGGGTTTGCGGTTTTTTTGTTGGGGAAATTTCGGCCAGATAACGATTTATGGCTTTGGAAAAGGTTATTCGCTCTGACTGGGTGCGCAGGATAAATGTGCCTCGAACCATTTCATCTTCTGTGCTTCTAGCCCAATCCATGGCATCGCGTTTGATGCGAAAGGTCTTGCTGACAGTTGGCCAGCCCTGCTTTCTGACCAACGCTTTCCAAGTATCGGATTTTGTTTTGACGAAGGTTGCCATGGCATCGGTATCGTGTTGTTTGTATGCTGGAATTGTACCCCAACTGTACCGAAATTGTACCTTTCTCCTTTTTTGAAAGAAAAAGGGTTGCGCGATTTCGCGCAACCCTTTGATTTTATTGGTGCCAGCTGCAGGACTCGAACCCGCCACCCCATGATTACAAATCATGTGCTCTACCTGATGAGCTAAGCTGGCATTTTTAAAGAAGCGTATTTTACCTTATTTCACCCGCGTTAAGGTTGGAGGGCCGTCTTTTTTTGGCGGTTTGGGATCGTCATCATCCGGTTGCGGCTCGGGAGCGGTCTTTTTTTCCGTCAGCTCAAATGCCATGCCCTGGCCGTTTTCGCTGGCGTAAATGGCGATGACGTTATCGACGGGAACGTGAATATCGCGGGAAACGCCGCCAAAACGCGCCTTGAACGTGATCATCTCGTTATTGATGAGCAAACCGCTTGTCGCGTCGTAACTGACATTAAGGACAATCTGGCCTTCGCGGACAAACTGCATGGGGACCTTTGTATAGCCATCCACCTTCACGGCGATATAAGGCGTAAAGCCACAGTCTGTGCACCATTCGTGGATGGCGCGCAGAAGATAGGGCTTGGTGGAGATTTCCGTCATGTCTCTTTTTCCCTGGCGGTGATCAGCGCCGCATCACCTTTTCCGGCGGGGTCAGTGCCTCAATGTATGCGGGACGCGAAAATATCCGTTCAGCATATTTCATGATCGGCGCTGCTGTTCTGGGGAGCTCGATGCCATAGTAGTCCAGCCGCCAGAGGAGCGGCGCGATCGCAACGTCCAGCATCGAGAAATCCTCTCCCAGCATGAACTTGTTTTTCTGGAAAAGCGGCGCCAGAGCCGTCAGGTAATCCCTGATCTGGGCGCGGGCTTTTTCATGGTTGATATGTGCCATTTCGGACTTGTCGTTTTCGAGTGTATCGACATGCACGAAAAGTTCTTTTTCGCAGGTAAAAAGCATCAGGCGGGCGCGGGCGCGCATCAGCGGATCGGCCGGCATGAGCTGGGGATGCGGGAAGCGCTCATCAATGTATTCGTTGATGATATTGGATTCATACAGGATCAGTTCCCTTTCCACCAGTATCGGTACCTGGCCGTACGGGTTCATTGCTGAAATTTCTTCGGGCTTGTTGAACAGGTCAACATCGCGGATTTCAAAATCCATGCCTTTTTCAAAAAGAACCAGGCGGCAGCGCTGAGAGAACGGGCAGGTAGTACCTGAATAAAGAACCATCATGGTTATTGTTCCTTTATGCCAGAATAAACGAAAGGGGGACTACTGTTCGCGAAACAGCAGTCTGTCTCATGGTTACACAGGGGATGCGCCGGATACATGTCTGGAGAAAGTGCATGAAAAAATGATTCACAGGTTTAAAAAGTCCGGATTTCCTTGCAATTGTCAGTAACATCTACCCAGATTGGGAAAAATAAGCCCAGTTTGACGTCAACTTTTTATTATAAAGAATCCGGATTCATTTTTAAAGAGGCGCCAACCGGATCCGGCCGATGATGTGCTGGTGAGCTACCGGTGGCCGGGCTATACCGGGTTGTCAATTTCAATGAAGTGGTGGCGGATGCCGAATTGGCTGGCGAGAAGTTCGCCGAGCGCTTCGACGCCGTAGCGTTCGGTTGCATGATGTCCGCAGGCAAGGTAAGCCACGCCGAATTCACGGGCTTCGTGAACGGTTCGTTCTGATATTTCGCCACTCAGGTAGACGCTGGCGCCGGCCATCGCCGCTTCAGGGAGCATGCCCTGTGCCGCGCCGGTGCACCAGCCAACGGTTTCAACCGGATGATCCGGGTCACCGATTAAGAGGGGTTTTCTTCCCAGGCGGTTTTCGATCAGGGCGGCGAGTTCGCTTACGGTGCTGATAACGGGATTTTCCGTGATGCCGAGCCAGCCAATATCGTTTTCGCCAAACCGCCCCCGTGAAAGAAAGCCGAGTTTTTTTGCCAGCATGGCGTTGTTGCCGATATCCTCATGCATATCAAGAGGCAGGTGGTACGCATAAAGATTGATATCATGTGCCAGCAGTTGCTTGATACGGGCCTGTTTGGGCCCGGTGAGGCGGGGGTCTTCGTCGCGCCAGAAGTAGCCGTGATGCACAAGAAGGGCATCTGCGCCGGCTTTTATGGCTTCGTTAATCAGGGCGAGACTGGCTGTTACGCCGCTGACAATCGATCCGATATGCATTTGACCTTCCACTTGCAGGCCATTTGGACAATAATCACGAATATGAGAAATATTTAGTTTCTGGGCTAAAAATCTGGTAATTTCATCCCTATGCGCAGTTTTTTGATCCATTTTCCGAATTTCCCGATATGAAACGACTCTGGTTGTTGTTTGCTCAAATTGTAACAGTGGGTCTGGCCATCTGGTTTCTGATTGTGACAATAAAGCCGGAGTGGGCCGCAGGTGACAACGCCCAGCGAAAACCGCTTACCTCAACGGTGACGATACAGGAAGCCGGGTCCGGCGGCACTCCCGCACAGGCATCGTATCGTAATGCGGTGGTCCGCGCCATGCCGGCCGTGGTAAATATTTACACCATGAAAGAGGTGCGCCAGCCACAAAGCCCGCTTCTGGATGATCCTTTCCTGCGGCGCTTTTTTGGCGAGCGGTTCGACAGTGCGGAAAAGCAGACCAATCTCGGTTCCGGTGTTGTCATCAGCCCCGAGGGGTATATCGTAACCAACAACCATGTCGTTGAGACAGCGGAGCAGATTGAGGTGGCGTTTGAGGATGGCAGAAAAGCGCCGGCCAAAATGGTGGGGGCCGATCCGGAAACCGATCTGGCGGTGATCAAGGTGGATTTGCCGGATTTGCCGGCCATGACGCTGGGCCATATCGATGAAGTGAAGGTGGGGGATGTGGTGCTGGCAATCGGCAATCCGTTCGGTGTCGGGCAGACCGTGACGATGGGAATTGTGTCCGCGCTGGGCAGAAGCCAGTTGGGAATCAATATTTATGAAAATTTCATCCAGACGGATGCGGCGATCAATCCAGGCAATTCCGGTGGCGCGCTGATTGATGTCAACGGTAATCTCCTGGGGATCAACTCGGCCATTTACTCCCGTACCGGCGGTTCACTGGGAATTGGTTTTGCCATACCGGTATCGACTGTCAAAACAGTGATGGAATCCATTATCAGCAAGGGGCAGGTTGTGCGCGGCTGGATTGGTGTCGAGCCGAGGGATATTACACCGGAACTGGCGGAAAACCTGAACCTGAGCCAGAAAAGCGGCGTGATTATTGCGGCGATTCTCAAAAACGGTCCGGCTGACAAGGCGGGCATGAAGCCGGGAGATATCCTGCTTTCAGTCGGGGAAACGCCGATTGCAAACATGACAGAAATGTTCAACATGATTGCGCTTTTGGAGCCGGGCAGCAAGGTCAACCTGAAAGTGTCCCGAAACGGCAGGGAGGTTCCCCTGAATGTGACGGTCGGCAAGCGTCCGTCAAGAAAGCGCCTGGAAGAGCAGTCAGGTGGATAAAATCACTTTATCCACCTGAATTCCTGAAATTATTTGTTGTCTCTCCACGGGCGCGGGCCGCCAATGAGATGGATGTGGAGATGATAGACTTCCTGTTTGCCGTCCGGACCGGCATTGATGATAATCCGGTAACCGCCGCGGCGGGTTTCCGGTGTGCTTCCGACGACACCGATTTTCTGCTGGTCGGCAATTTTCGGAACGATGGCCATCATTTCTCCCAAAATGGCGGCATGGCCTCCATGACAGTCAGAAAGTGTCGGGATGTGCAGTTTCGGCACAATGAGTAAATGAACTGGCGCTGCCGGATTGATATCCTTGAAAACCAGAATCCGCTCATTTTCATAAACAATGTCTGCGGGCAGTCTTCTTGCGACGATTTTGCAGAAAGGACAATTCTCCATGATGGCTCCTTCAGTTTTTCGGGTTTTCTTCCGCTTCCCGCAGAGTGTCCTTGCGAGCCGCTTTTTCTTCAATGCCGGAGATACCTTCGCGCCTGGAAAGCTCTTTCAGGACGTCATCCGGTGTCAGGCCGAACTGTGCCAGTAAAACCAGCGAGTGAAACCATAAATCGGCGCACTCAGACACGATTTTATCCGCAGATCCGCCATTGCGCGCGTCCTTGGCTGCCATGACCGTTTCGGTGGCTTCTTCTCCGATTTTTTTCAGGATGGCATCATCGCCCCGGGTCAGGAGACGGGCAACATACGATTTTTCCGGGTCGCCGCCATTGACCGGTTTTCTTGATTCGATGATGGCGGCCAGTCTTTGCAGGGTATCGCTCATTTGTATATCTTTTCCGGGTCTTTCAAAACAGGTTCGACCGCCTGCCATTTTCCGTCTGAGGAGTTGCCCTCGAACTGGCGGTAAAAGCAGGAATGACGTCCCGTGTGACAGGCAATACCACCTGTCTGTTCAACACGCAGCAGGATGACATCTTCATCGCAGTCGATGCGCATATCCACGACTTTCTGTGTGTGACCGGACTCTTCGCCCTTGTGCCACAGCTTCTTTCGTGAGCGGCTCCAGTATACCGCTTCTTTGGTCTGTGCCGTTTGCATGAGCGCCTCACGGTTCATCCAGGCAAACATCAGCACGGCCCCTGTCTCCGCATCTTGTGTGATGACAGGAACGAGCCCCTGTTCATCCCATTTTATCTCTTCTATCCAGCCGGCACTCATGTCATCCGGACCTCAATTCCCTGCTCGGCCATGAATCGCTTGGCTTCCTGTACGGTGAATTCACCATAGTGAAAGATACTGGCGGCCAGTACGGCATTGGCGTGGCCCTGAAGAATACCGTCCGCCAGATGTTGCAGGTTGCCCACCCCGCCGGATGCAATCAGTGGAATATCGATGGCATCCGAAACGGCGCGCGTCAGGGGGATATCAAATCCGCTTTTTGTGCCGTCACGGTCCATGCTGGTCAAAAGGATTTCACCCGCGCCGAGCTGCTGCATTTTCTTTGCCCATTCGACAGCATCAAGGCCCGTGCGGTTGCGACCGCCATGTGTGAAGACCTCCCAGCGGTCAGGCGCCACCTGCTTGGCATCAATGGCGACAACGATGCATTGCGATCCGTAGCGGCTGGCTGCATCAGCGACCAGTTGAGGATTGGAAACCGCTGCGGAGTTGATGCTGACCTTGTCCGCGCCGGCATTGAGGAGACGGCGGACATCATCGACTGTACGCACGCCGCCACCGACAGTGAGCGGAATGAATACCTGGGCGGATACCGCTTCAATAATGTGAAGAATGATATCGCGCTCATCAGTGGTTGCGGTAATGTCAAGAAAGGTGAGTTCATCCGCGCCCTGCTCGTTATAGCGGCGCGCAATCTCAACCGGGTCTCCTGCATCGCGCAGATCGACAAAATTGACCCCTTTTACGACTCTGCCTGCCGTGACGTCCAGGCAGGGAATAATTCTCTTTGCCAGCATGGCTTGTGATCCTCAAGTTAGAAAACGGGTGCAACCGCATCGTACACAGCAGGTGCCATGTACAGCGTTGCGTCCCTGATTGTATATGAAAAGCGTCTTGTGCAGCGCGCCGACACGAGAGGTTTACCCGTCCGTCAGCTCGTCGGCACGCATCTGCGCCTGTTCCAGATCCAGCGTTCCCTCGTAAATCGAACGTCCGCAGATGACGGCTTCAATGCCCTCATGCTGCACTTCGCAAAGGGCTTCCACGTCGCGGATGTCATGTACGCCGCCCGAGGCGATAATCGGTATGCGTACCGCACGGGCAAGGTTGACCGTTGCCTCGATATTGACACCGGACATCATGCCATCCCGCCCGATATCGGTGTAGATGATGGATTCGACACCATACCCTTCGTACTTGCTTGCCAGTTCGATAACGTTGTGCCGGGAAAGCTTGCTCCAGCCGTCGGTTGCCACTTTCCCGTCCCGCGCATCCAGGCCGACAATGATATGACCGGCAAAGGCGCCGCAGGCGTCCTGCAAAAAGCCCGGGTTTTTGACCGCTGCCGTGCCCACGATGACATAACTCAGCCCGCAGTCCAGAAAACGTTCTATCGTATCCAGATCCCGGATTCCTCCGCCCAGTTGGATGGGGATTTCGTTGAGATCATTGTCTGCGGCATAATCCTGCACAGTGCGGATAATGCTTTTGACGGCAGATTCATTGACAGGTTTTCCGGCAAAGGCGCCATTCAGGTCAACCAGATGCAGGCGACGGGCACCTTGCTCAAGCCAGTGAAAAGCCATTTCAGCCGGGTCATCGGAAAAAACCGTAGCCTGGTTCATATCGCCCTGTTTGAGGCGGACACAGCGACCATCTTTCAGGTCGATAGCAGGAATGAGGAGCATGATCGAAAATCAGAAGAGAAAACGATAACAATAATTCCCGGTTTTTATTCAGGGATTCCAGTTTATGAAATTTTTATACAGCTGCAACCCGGCGTCTGCGCTTTTTTCGGGGTGAAACTGGGTCGCAAACAGGTTGTCATGTGCAACGGCACTACAGAAGGTTAAACCATATTCCGTTTGTCCTGCAATATGTACCGCGTTTTCCGGCACCGCGTAAAAACTGTGCACGAAGTAAAAGTGGCTGTTGTCGGGGATACCGTCCCATAACGGATGCGGGTTCGTTTGGTGAACGTGATTCCATCCCATTTGCGGGACCTTGTAACGTGTGCCATCGGGCTGCAGGCGGTCTTCCAGACGAAAACGGACAACTTTGCCGGGGAGCAGTCCCAGGCCAGGGGTATCTCCTTCTTCGCTCCAGTCAAACATCATCTGTTCGCCAACGCAGACACCGAATATCGGCTTGGAACGGGCGGCCTCGATCATGGCCTCGGCCAACCCGGATTCACGCAGTGAGCGCATGCAGTCCGGCATGGCACCCTGGCCGGGCAGAACGATCCGCTCGGCATTGCGGATATCGGCAATATCTCCCGAAATCCGGACATCCGCTTCAGGCGCTGCCGCACGCAATGCCTGGGCTACCGAGCGCAGGTTTCCCATGCCGTAGTCAACAACAACGATTTTTTTCATAGAAATGATCCGGCAATAACAGTGCGAGGGCGTTACAGGGTTCCCTTGGTTGACGGGATCATGCCCTGGGAACGCGGATCGTATTCTGCCGCCATGCGCAGAGCCCGTCCGAATGCCTTGAATACGGTTTCACACTGGTGATGGGCATTTTTACCGCGCAGGTTGTCAATGTGCAGGGATATCTGTGCATGATTGACAAACCCCTGGAAAAACTCCTGCACCAGTTCCATTTCAAAGGTACCGGTTGTCGGGCGCGTGAAGTCCACATTGAACTCCAGGTAGGGGCGGCCGGAAAAATCAATCACGACACGTGAAAGCGCCTCATCCAGCGGGATATAGGCATGGCCGTAACGGCGGATGCCGCTCTTGTCGCCAATGGCTTTGGCGACAGCCTGCCCAAGGGCAATGCCGATGTCTTCCACGGTATGATGTCCATCAATGTGCAGATCGCCTGAGGCTTCAATCTCAAGGTCAATCAGCCCGTGCCTGGCGATCTGGTCCAGCATGTGGTCCAGAAAGGGAACGCCGGTAACCAGGTTCAACTGGCCCGTTCCATCCAGGTTGATGGCAACCCGGATCCGGGTTTCCTTGGTGTTGCGTGTGATTTCGGCGGTTCTAGGAGCAGACATAACGGTTTTCAGAAAAATTAGCGAAGGCAGGCAGCAAACAGGTCAAGAAACTGCCTGTTTTCTTCTGGTGTGCCAATGGTTATACGCAGACAATTATCAAGCAATATATGCATTTTACCTACATTTTTGATCAGAACCTTCCTTGCCAGCAGTTTTTCAAAGACCCGGTCGGCATTTTCAAGCCGGACCAGGACAAAATTTGCCGAGGATGGCAGCACGGTAATGCCGGGTAGCGTCGATAGTGCCGCAGACAGGTTTTCCCGTTCTGTGCGCAGGGAGGCGGCCTGTTCATTGAATACATCGATGTGATCAAGGGCAAATTCGACAGCCGCTTCCGTCAGGACATTGACGTTATAGGGAGGACGAACCTTGTCGAATTCGGCCAGCAGCTCGGGGGAGGCCGACATATAGCCCAGCCGCACGCCGGCCAGCCCCAGCTTGGAAACGGTGCGCATGACGACCAGGTTGGGATGCATGGGAAGGTACGGCATCATGCTCGTCTGCGCAAAAGGCTGGTAGGCTTCGTCACTGATGACAATGCCGGTATCCTTCATGGCGTCAATCAGGGCCAGCATGTCCTTCACGTCAAAGAGATTGCCCGTCGGGTTGTTGGGATAGGCGAGATACAGAACGGATGGACGATGGGTGCGGATGGCTTCAAGCATGGCATCCATATCCAGCGAAAAGTCCGCTTTCAGCGGTACGCCAACAAAGTCCAGCCCGGCAAACCGGGCCGACAGCGCATACATGACAAAGGTGGGTACCGGTGCCAGCACCCTGGCTCGCCTGTCCTGGCGTGCCAGCGCAGTGGAAACAATGACGATCAGTTCATCTGAACCATTGCCGACGATGACATCATAGCCGTCAGGCACGCCCAGCTTTTCCCGGATCTTTGCCTTGAGGGCTGTGTAGGAGGGAACCGGATAGCGGTTCAGTGCGACATGGGCAAGATGTTCGCCCAGGCGTTTCTGCATGTCTTCGGGAAGACGGTAAGGATTTTCCATTGCGTCCAGCTTCAGGTAGCCGGCGGAGTCCGGGACGTGATACGCATCCAGTTCGCGCACGTCAGGGCGGATGATGTTTTCAATCAGTGACATGTCAGATTTCTTTGTTTAAAACACAAAAGGCGCTTTTGCGCAGGAATCAGTCCTTTTTCATACGGTAGGCTGCGCTTTTTGCATGGGCTTCCAGGCCTTCGCCTTCCGCCAGTTCCACGGCGGTTTTCCCGAGGATCTGTGCACCGGCCTCACTCACGCGGATAAGACTGGAACGCTTCTGGAAGTCATAGACGCCCAGTGGCGAAGAAAAGCGGGCAGTACGGGAGGTGGGCAAAACATGGTTCGGGCCGGCGCAGTAATCTCCCAGCGCTTCCGAGGTAAAGCGGCCCAGGAAAATGGCACCGGCATGGCGGAGCAGTTCCAGCCAGCGCTCAGGGTTTTCTGCCGAGACTTCCAGGTGTTCCGGTGCGATCGTATTGGCAATGGCACACGCTTCTTCCATGTTTTTGGACTTGATCAGCGCGCCTCTGTTGGCAAGAGAGGTGCGGATGATTTCCTGTCTCCTCATCTGCGGCAGGAGCCGGGCGATGCTGGCTTCGACCTGGTCAAGATATGCCGCATCAGGGCAGACGAGAATGGATTGGGCGAGCTCGTCATGTTCTGCCTGGGAAAAGAGATCCATGGCAACCCAGTCCGGGTCAGTCGTGCCGTCACACAGAACAAGAATTTCGGAGGGACCCGCGATCATATCAATGCCAACCTGCCCGAAGACGCGGCGTTTGGCAGCGGCGACAAAGGCATTGCCCGGGCCGACGATTTTATCAACGGCAGGAACAGTTTCGGTTCCATAAGCCAGTGCGGCAACCGCCTGGGCGCCGCCAATGGCAAAAATCCGGTTGACGCCGGAGAGTGCCGCTGCGGCCAGAACCAGTTCATTTTTAATGCCATCCGGTGTCGGGACGACCATGATGATTTCCGGCACGCCGGCTACCTGTGCCGGGATGGCGTTCATCAGGACCGATGAGGGGTAAGCCGCCTTGCCGCCGGGAACATAGATGCCGACACGGTCTAAAGGTGTGATTTTCTGTCCGAGCAGTGAACCATGCTCATCCGTATAAGTGTAGCCGGAGCCGCCGCATGCCTCGCGCTGGTGTTCGTGGTAGGCGCGAACACGGTCTGCCGCAATTTGCAGCGCTGTGCGGCTTGCCTCGGGAAGGTTGTTTAAGGCCGCCTGACAGGCATCAAGTGTTATTTCCAGTGACGCCAGCGTGGTTTCAGAGAGCCGGTCAAAGCGGTTGGTGTATTCCAGAACAGCGGCGTCTCCCCGTTTCCTGACATCGGCAATGATATCGGCTGCCACGCGGTCAATGGATTCATCTTCCTGCGCTTCAAAAGCCAGGACTTGCATGAGGCGGGTATCAAAGTCAGGTTGTGCCGTATCCAGCCGGGTTATTCTGATAGTCATGTTTATCCCTTAATACAGAGTGGGATCAGCGAATTCATTCGTTGAGTCATCCAGTTCAATCGATGCTTTTTTAAAGGCGTCCATAATCGGCTGAAGCATTTGCCGTTTCAGCTTGAGGGATGCCTGGTTTACAATCAGGCGGGAAGTGATTTCCTGTATTTTTTCCACTTCCACGAGATTGTTGGCTTTCAGTGTGTTGCCGGTGCTGACCAGATCCACGATCACATCGGCCAGTCCGACAAGCGGTGCCAGTTCCATTGACCCATACAGCTTGATCAGGTCAACATGCACCCCTTTTTTGGCAAAGTGTTCACGGGCTGCCTGGACATATTTGCTGGCGACACGAAGCCGTGCGCCCTGCCTGATGGCCGTGGCGTAGTCAAAGTCGTTTCTGACAGCGACAGAAAGGCGGCATTTCGCAATATGAAGATCGATCGGCTGGTACAGTCCGGCGCTGCCGTGTTCCTGCAGTACGTCCTTGCCGGCGACCCCGAAATCTGCCGCACCATACTGGACATAGGTCGGGACATCGGATGCGCGGACAATGATGACCCGCACCGTCGGCTGGTTGGTTGGCAGGATCAGTTTGCGCGAGGTTTCCGGATCTTCGAGAACCTGGATGCCCGCTTCCTTGAGCAGGGGGATGGTTTCATCAAAAATGCGTCCCTTGGAAAGGGCCAGTACGAGTTCCTGTGAGTTGTTGCTTTCCGGCTGGGTCATTGTTTGGCTCTTCGTATGGTCGCGCCGACGGCGGACAGTTTTTCTTCCATGCGGTCATAACCGCGGTCAAGATGGTAAATCCGGTTGACATGGGTTTCACCATGCGCGGCGAGACCGGCTATCACAAGCGAGGCAGATGCTCGCAGGTCGGTTGCCATCACCGGGGCGCCAATCAGCTTGTCCACGTTTTTGACAAAGGCGGTATTGCCTTCCGTCTTGATCCGGGCTCCCAGGCGGTTTAACTCCTGCACATGCATGAAACGGTTTTCAAAAATAGTCTCGACAGCATGGCTGGCCTCGCTGGCGATACAGTTAACAGCCATGAACTGGGCCTGCATGTCCGTTGGAAATCCGGGGTATTCCGTTGTGCGAAAGCTCACGCCTTTGGGACGGCTGTTCATGCGTATCCGGATCCAGGATTCGCCACTGGTGATTTCCGCGCCGGTTTCCCTTATTTTATCAAGAACGGCATCAAGGATATTTTCCTGTGTCCTGAGGAGGGTCACATCACCGCCGGCAGCGGCAACGGCACAAAGAAAAGTGCCGGTCTCGATCCGGTCGGCAATGACTTCATGTTCGGCGCCATGCAGGCGCTCAACACCTTCAATGACCAAGCGGTCTGTACCAATTCCTTCAATTTTTGCCCCCATTTTGACCAGCAGATTTGCCAGGTCGGTCACTTCAGGCTCGCGGGCGGCATTTTCGAGAACCGTTTCGCCTTCAGCCAGTGTTGCCGCCATCAGCAGGTTTTCTGTTCCGGTAACGGTGATCATGTCTGTGGTAATGCGGGTTCCTTTAAGGCGTCCTGCCCTGGCGTGGATATAGCCGGCATCGATTTCGATTTCGGCGCCCATGGCACGAAGTCCCTTGATATGCTGTTCGACAGGACGGGAGCCGATCGCGCAGCCACCCGGCAGGGATACCTTGGCCTGGCCGAAGCGGGTCACGAGGGGACCCAGGACAAGGATGGAGGCCCGCATGGTTTTGACCAGTTCATAAGGGGCACAGAAGTTATTGATGTCGCTGCCGTTCAAGGTAACCGTTTCGCCCTGCTGTTCGGTTCTCATTCCCATTTGCTGCAAAAGGCGAAGGATGGTCTGCACATCCCGGAGGGGGGGTACGTTGGACAGCGTGATGGTGTCAGCGGTCAGAAGCCCTGCGCAAAGAATCGGCAGGGCAGCATTTTTTGCACCGGAGATGGTAATTTCACCGGAGAGGCGGTTTCCGCCGGAAATAATCAGTTTATCCATTTCTGCTAGGTTGTCAGGGGCAGGTCTGTCTAGAAGCCAAAACAGCCCGCCTTCCCCTGTTTGAATGTGGTATGGCTGTTTTTGATCAGGAAAATCAGTATTCTAAGGGTTTAATGGCGTAATTTATACCCGCTTTTCAACATATGTACCGTTATTGTGGACAGAAAAACAAAAAAAATGGCAACGATGGTAAGACTCAATAGCGGATTGACGTCAGACTGGCCAAAAAATCCGTAACGGAATCCATCAACCATATAAAAAAACGGGTTAAGCCGGGAGACCTTTTGCCAGAAAGCGGGCAGGGAGTGAATGGAGTAAAAAACGCCTGAAAGGAAGGTTGCCGGCATGATCAGGAAATTCTGGAAACTCGCCAACTGGTCAAACTTGTCAGACCAGATGCCGGCAATGATACCCATGCTGCCTAAAATGGCCGCGCCGAAAAGCGCAAAGATAACAATCCACCATGGCGCCACAAAGGGAATGTGCGCAAACCAGCATGTGACCAGAAAAACGCCCAGGCCGACAACAATGCCCCGGACAACGGCTGCCAGCAGGTAGGCACCAAACCATTCCATGTAGGAAATCGGCGCAAGAAGGGCAAAAACGAGACTGCCGTTTATCTTGGACTGGATAAGCGAGGAAGAGGAGTTGGCAAAGGCATTTTGCAGTACGCTCATCATCACAAGGCCGGGTATTAAAAATGCCGTGTAGGTCACGCCATCATAAACCTGGACATGATTTTCCAGTGCATGACCGAAAATCAGCAGATAAAGGAGTGCCGTCAGAACAGGAGCCGTGATGGTCTGGGTCGCCACTTTCCAGAATCGCCAGATTTCTTTATAAAACAGGGTCAGAAAAGGAGAGGAAAACACGTCAGCTTCTCCTTGTATTCATGATCTGGACAAAGACATCTTCCAGGTCGGCCTGCTTTAACTGGATATCACTGATAATGGCGCCACTTTCCCGTATCGTCTGCAGGATGGTTTCAATCTCGTCATACCGGTTAAGTCGCAGTGTCCAGATGCGGGAGGCGGGAATCGTGTCCTGAGCAATCAGCAAGGGGCGGAGGCCCTGCGGCAGCTCTCCCTCGGCCAGCTTCAGGACAAGCTGGGATTCGGAAACACGCCTGATGAGCGCTTCTGTCGTATCCAGCGCCACAATTTCGCCGCTTTGCAGCATGGCAATGCGATTGCACCAGTTCTGGGCTTCTTCGAGGTAATGGGTTGTCAGGACGATCGTGTGTTTTTCCTGGTTCAGGCGGCCGATAAATTGCCACAGGGTCTGCCGCAGTTCCACGTCAACGCCGGCTGTCGGCTCATCCAGCACGATGACCGGCGGTTTGTGAACAAGGGCCAGCGCGACAAGCACCCGGCGTTTCATCCCGCCGGAGAGTGCCCGCATGTTGACATTGGCCTTGTCGGTCAGGTCCAGGTTGTGCATGACTTCGTCAATCCAGTCATCATTTTTTTTCAGGCCGAAGTAACCGGATTGCAGGCGCAGGGTCTCGCGAACGGTGAAAAAGGGATCAAATACGAGTTCCTGGGGAACGACCCCCAGGTTTTGGCGGGCGGCCTGAAAGTCCTCAATAACATCATGACCGAGGATGCTGACCTGTCCGGAATCCGCCCGGGCCAGGCCCGCTATGATGGAAATCAGGGTCGTCTTGCCGGCGCCGTTAGGGCCCAGAAGGCCAAAAAATTCTCCCTCCTGAATCGAAAGCGAGATATCCCGCAGAGCTTTCAGGTCACCGTAGCTTTTGTTGATGTTTCTGATTTCAATGGCTTGCATAAAAACAAATTGTCCGTACAGGATGGTTCTGTCGGGAATAATGAGTGCAGAGCCTGGAAAGGGCTATCGCCATGACATTGTACGACAAACCATCAACGGGGGTTTGCCGGTTCAATGGGCGGTTTCAGCGTCGGTTTTATTCTGCAGTCCCAGCAGGTCTGTTACGCCATAAAGGGCTGCCAGGCTGAGAATATTGGAAGGGGTGTTGAGAAACTGAATTGACTTTGATGCAGCGTGAGCGGCTCGCTGCCATGCCAGCATCACGGCGATGCTGGAAGAATCGGTTGTGGTAATGCCGGTCAGGTCAAAGGTGTACTGTCCGTTTCTGATGGCTTCCAGACCAGTCTGAAGTACGCCCTTGGCGCTGGAAAACGACAGACTGGTAATGGAAACAGACATGAAGTGGCACCTTTGCGATTACTGGGCCGGCTTGCCGCCTCTGGCCAGGCTGGCGTTTTTGTCCTTCAATGTCTTGATCAGGCCGTCAATGCCGGAGCGGCCGATTTCATTGGTGAAGGTGGTTTTGTATGTTTCGACCAGCCAGGCACCCATGACGTTGATGTCGTAGATTTTCCAGCCATCAGCCTGTTTTTCAAGACGATACCCGATCAGGATCGGCTCGGGATTTTTCGGCTGGATGATCCGGGAATTGACAATCACGTCAGTGGCATCGGCCTTGGCACGAAGCGGCTGGAACTGCAGCTTGTGGCCGTCCTCCACCTTGGAAATAGCGCTGGCATAGGTGTAAAAGAGCAGATCATGAAACTGCTTGGTCAGTTCATTGCGCTGTTCCGGCGTGGCCTGCCGCCAGTATTTGCCGACAGCCAGAGAGGTGGTTTTTTTAAAGTCAACGTACGGCATGACCTTTTCTTCGACCAGCCTGAAAATCTGCTGCATGTTGCCTTTTTTGACTTCCCTGTCTTTTTTGGCGACATCAAGAACATCCGCGCTGACACGCTTGACCAGTTCGTCAGGCGCTTCCTGTGCCAGCGCCTGTGTCGAGAAGGCAAAGGCTGCCGAAGCCAGGACAAAAACAAACCATCTTTTTAGTGCAGTCATCTTCATTTTTCTTTTTTATATAAAGTGGTGGGCTGATTTAAAACGTTTTTGATCAGTTAATCAGGGCTGCCGTTTCTGCCGATGCCGGACCGGAAGCCTGTGCCGGTTTGCTTTCTTCCGGTGTGGCTTCCACAACGCTGTCTGTTTCGGCTGCGGTTGCCTCCGCTTTTGGCGTCACATCAGCAGCAGGCATTTCCGATGCCTGGACGCTGGCGTCAGCAGGTGCCGCTTCAGTTTGTGCCGTGGCAGTGTCAGCCGCCACTGCCGTGGCAGTGTCAGCCGCCACTTCTACAGGAGAGGCGTGTGGCTTTGCATCGCTGCTGGGCAGCCAGGTCTGGCCTTCGATCTTGCCGCCCTTTTTCGGGTCGACGGTTTCCCACTGCTCGTTACCCAGATCCTTGTCGTGAACGAGGCGCTGGCGTCTTTGCAGGTAGGCATCACGAATGAACTCATATTTGTCGATAGCCGCATCATCAATCACAGAGGCGGCATCAATCAGTTCGGCGCGCTTGCTGATACCACGAAGGGCGACCAGTCCCCACATCAGTGACTCATTGCTGTTTTTGAGATAGGTGATGGGGTCGCCCAGCCAGTAGTCAGCCGGTGCTGCAATCGTATCGCGGATGGTGGACGGGCCCAGAATCGGGATCACGAAATAAGGTCCGGGAGGCGCGCCCCAGACACCGAGCGTCTGGCCGAAATCCTCGTTGTGCTTGGGCAGACCGGCATCAGAAGCGACGTCGATCAGGCCGCCCATACCGGCGAAGGTGTTGATCATGATACGGGAGACATCGGAAAAGCCTTCGTCACCCCTTCCCTGGAGGAAGTTGTTAAAGGCGATCCAGACATCGGCAATATTACCGAAGAAGTTGCTGATCATGGTCTGGATGACGTCCGGAACCAGGTCATGATAACCATGTGCAACCGGCTTGATGACAACCGTGTCCATGGCTTCATTGAAGTAGAATGCCTGGCGGTTGTAGCCTTCGAGCGGGTCATTGGGGCTGTTTGCACAACCGGTTACCAGCACAGCCAGGGATACTGCTGCACAAAGTTTAGTTAATCGTGAAGTGAGACTCATTTGTCAGCGTCCTTTTCTTCTGTGGCCTTGCTGTAAATAAACTGGCTGATCAGGTTTTCCAGAACCATGGCCGATTGGGTCATCTTGATCTGGTCGCCGTTTACCAGGTTGTTTTCATCACCACCGGGTTCAATACTGATGTACTGCTCTCCCAACAAACCCGATGTCAAAATCTTGGCACTGCTATCCTTCGGAAATTTGTAACGCTCTTCAATCTGGAGCATGACCTGTGCCCGGAACTCTTCATCATCAAAACTGATGTCCCCGACACGTCCGATAACAACTCCTGCGCTTTTAATGGGTGCCCGTGGTTTCAGACCGCCAATGTTGTCAAAGCGGGTTGTGACCGAGTAGGTTTTTTCAAATGAGAGAGAACTCATGTTTCCGGCTTTCAGCGCCAGAAACATCAGGGCGAGTGCGCCGATGATAACGAAAAAGCCTACCCAGATATCCAGAGATTTGCGTTGCATAAAAAAATAATACCAGTTAGTTTAGCAAACAGCCCATTTCCTGTTGCCGAAAAGCGGCAGAAAATCAACAAAGTGTCTCATATTTGACACAAACGTTTGAAATGGTCAAAAGTTGTCAAATTCACCTAATTCAGTTAAACATCAGCGCCGTCATCAAAAAGTCCAGCCACAGGACCAGAAGCGAAGAGTAAACCACGGTCCGGGTTGTCGCGATGGACACGCCTTCCGGTGTCGGGTTGGCTTCGTATCCCTGGAAAAGGGCAAGGAACGTTACGGCAAATCCAAATACCAGGCTCTTGACGAGCCCGTTTCCGATATCCATCCAGATATCCACGTTGCTTTGCATCTGGGACCAGAAGGCGCCGTCATCCACGCCAATCAGGATCACGCCGACAATATAGCCGCCAAAGATACCGACTGCGCTGAAAAGTGTCGCCAGGATGGGCATGGAAATAATGCCGGCCCAGAAACGGGGTGCCAGAACGCGATGGACCGGGTTGACCGCCATCATGTCCATGGCGGACAGCTGTTCACCGGCCTTCATCAGGCCGATCTCGGCTGTCAGCGAGGTGCCGGCCCTGCCGGCATATAAAAGTGCCGTAATAACCGGACCCAGTTCACGCAAAAGGGCCAGCGCAACCAATGTGCCAAGGGCCTGCTCGGAGCCGTACTTGTTCAGGATGTAATATCCCTGCAATCCCAGCACGAAGCCGACGAAAAGCCCGGCAACGGTAATCAGCAGAACGGAGTGATTGCCGATAAAGTGAATCTGGTCCGTGATCAGCCGGGGTCTTCTGATAATCCTGAAAATGGCGCCGGTCAGCGTCAGGAACATGCGGAAAGCATAGCCGATGCTGCCTACCAGCTTTCGGGTCTTGAATCCGATGGTGGCGACGTGGCTGATCATGCCGAGCCTTCCAGTCCCAGGTCTTCAGCCAGCGTTTTGCCCGGATAATGGAACGGGACAGGCCCGTCCGTTTCCGCATGAACAAACTGCCGGACATAGGGTTCCTGTGACTCCCGCATTTCCTGTGGTGTTCCGTGCGCAACAATGCGTCCCTCGGACAGGAAATAAACATAGTCCGCTATGGCAAATGATTCCTGCACGTCATGTGACACGACAACAGAAGTGGAATTCAGGGCATCATTCAGGCGCCGGATCAGATTGGCCGTGACCCCCATGGAAATGGGGTCCAGCCCGGCAAAGGGTTCGTCATACATGATCAATTCCGGATCCAGGGCAATGGATCGGGCAAGTGCAACGCGTCGTGCCATGCCGCCGGAAATCTCGGCCGGTTTCATATAGGCGGCGTTTCTCAGGCCCACGGCCTGCAGCTTCATCAATACCAGATCGTGAATCAGGTCTTCAGGCAGGTCTGTCTGCTCACGCAACGGAAATGCCACGTTTTCAAAAACGGTGAGATCCGTAAAAAGCGCGCCGTACTGAAACAGCATGCCCATTTTCCGGCGAAGGCGGTATACCCCTTCCGTATCCAGTTCATGAATGGGTTCGCCGCTGACGAGCAGACGGCCGGACTGGGGCCTGATCTGGCCGCCGATCAGGCGCAGGATGGTTGTCTTGCCCGAACCGGAGCCGCCCATGACCGCGATGACCTTGCCGCGCGGGAAGGTCATATTCAGTTCCGACAGAATCGGACGCTCCCCGTAACGGAAAGCCAGGTCATGAATTTCAACAATGTTGGACACAATACAAAGTCAACTGCCTAAAACACTATATTGTAATGCAGGGCTGTTTTTTTATCTAATGTCTTTTTGGAGCATGGTGTATGTTTTGTGTAACCGCCATACGGCTTACCTCGTTACCGGCTTGTACCGGATACGCTTGGGTTTTGCGCCTTCTTCACCCAGCCGCTTGCGTTTGTCCGCTTCATATTCCTGATAGTTTCCGGTAAAGAAGGTAACCTGCGAATCGCCTTCAAAGGCCAGGATATGGGTGGCGATGCGATCCAGAAACCAGCGGTCATGGGAGATGACAATGACGCTGCCGGCAAATTCCAGAAGCGCGTCTTCCAGTGCCCGCAGCGTTTCGACGTCCAGATCATTGGATGGTTCGTCAAGCAACAGCACATTGCCGCCCAGCATCAGCGTTTTCGCCAGGTGCAGGCGGCCGCGCTCTCCACCGGACAGGCTGCCGACATTTTTCTGCTGATCCGCGCCCTTGAAGTTAAAGCGTCCCAGATAGGCGCGCGAAGGCATTTCAAAACGGCCGACAGAAATGATATCAGCGCCATTACTGATGTCTTCGAACACGGTTTTGTTGTTTTCCAGCGATTCCCGCGATTGGTCAACCAGTGAAATCCTGACGGTCTGGCCGATTTTGATTTCTCCCTGGTCCGGCTGTTCCTGGCCTGTGATCATCCTGAAAAGGGTTGACTTGCCTGCGCCGTTCGGGCCGATCACACCCACGATGGCGCCGGGCGGGACGATGAAGCTCAGGTTATCAATCAGCAGGCGGTCGCCATAGCCTTTCGAGACATTTTTGAATTCGATGACATCATTGCCAAGCCGTTCCGCCACAGGAATAAATATTTCCTGCGTTTCATTGCGTTTCTGATATTCGTATTCAGACAACTCATTAAAGCGGGTCAGGCGGGCCTTGCTCTTGGCCTGTCTGCCTTTGGGGTTCTGGCGGACCCACTCCAGTTCCTTGGCGATGGTTTTCTGGCGAGAGGATTCGCTGGCTTCTTCCTGTTTTAAGCGGATGCTCTTTTGTTCAAGCCAGGAGCTGTAGTTGCCTTTCCAGGGGATGCCCTGTCCACGGTCCAACTCCAGGATCCATTCGGCGGCATTGTCCAGAAAATAGCGGTCATGGGTAATGGCGACAACGGTCCCCGGGAAACGATGCAGGAATTGTTCCAGCCATTCAACCGATTCCGCATCCAGGTGGTTGGTCGGCTCATCCAGAAGCAGCATGTCCGGACGGGAAAGCAAAAGACGGCACAGGGCAACACGACGCTTCTCGCCACCGGACAGGATGCCGATTTTCGCATCCCATGGCGGTAGGCGCAGGGCATCTGCCGCCATTTCCAGTTGCTGTTCCAGGTTGGTGCCGTCATTTGCCGCAATAATGGCTTCGAGCCGCGCCTGCTCTTCCGCAAGCGCGTCAAAATCGGCATCCGGTTCGGCATAGGCGGCATAGACGGCATCCAGCCTGACCTGCGCCTCAAATACCTCACCCAGGCCACTCTCCACCGCTTCCCGTACGGTTTGTTCCGGATTCAGTTCCGGTTCCTGGGACATGTAGCCAATCTTCAGGTTGGGCATGGGGCGGGCTTCGCCGAGAATATCGGTATCCTCGCCTGCCATGATTTTCAGAAGACTGGATTTGCCGGAGCCATTTAGCCCCAAAACCCCGATTTTGGCGCCCGGGAAAAAAGAAAGGGAGATATCTTTCAGAATCTGGCGTTTGGGCGGGACGATCTTGCCGACCCGGTTCATCGTAAAGACATATTGAGACATGTGATTGCCGCTGTATGGAAGTTGAAGTGGAACAAAATACCCGAATCAACTGAAAATATCATGTCTTATATATATTGCGCAAATGTTGTGCGGCATGCAACCGCATGACACGAATCAGATCCAGGGGCGGCCTGTCGCGGGAATTGCATTTTTTCCGGCTTTGTCCTATTGTGCAGACGCAGCCACTTATATACAGGAGCTCATTTGGAAAACAAGCCAGCCGGGGAAGGAAGGGGCGTAGAGAAAAGCGGTCTTGCTGCGCTGACCGTTGCCTCGATCGGGATCGTCTACGGCGATATCGGGACAAGCCCGCTTTATGCCATGCGCGCGGTTTTCAGCGGCACGGGAGGACTTATCCTGACGCCGGGCAATCTCCTGGGTATTGTTTCCCTGATCATCTGGGGGCTGATTGGCGTGGTATCCGTCAAGTATGTCCTGATCATGCTTCGCGCGGATAACAGGGGCGAGGGCGGCACGCTGGCCCTGATGGCGCTGGCGCATTCAGCGATGTCCAGGAAATCGCGCCTGTATTATCCGCTTTTGGCCCTGGGGGTGCTGGGCGCGTCTCTTTTTTATGGCGATAGCGTGATCACGCCCGCTATTTCCATCCTTTCTGCCGTCGAGGGGCTTGAGGTTGCCACACCGATGTTTCGCCCTTATGTGATTCCGATTGCGCTGGCGATCATGGTGGGTCTTTATTCCTTGCAGCACAAGGGAACGGCAGGTATCGGCAGGTGGTTCGGCCCCATCATGATTGTGTGGTTCCTTGCTCTTGCGGCGATGGGAATCGTCAATATTGTGGCGGCGCCGGAAGTGCTCTGGGCGCTCAATCCCTGGCATGCCTTTGTTTTTATCAGCCATAATCCCGGGACGGCTTTTATTGCCCTGAGTGCCGTGGTGCTGGCATTTACCGGGGCGGAAACGCTGTACGCCGATATGGGGCATTTTGGTCCCCGGCCCATCCGGCGCGCCTGGTTTCGCCTGGTGTTTCCGGCGCTTACCCTGAATTATCTGGGGCAGGGCGGCCTTTTGCTGTCGGACCCCAGTACGCTGGCGAATCCTTTTTTCCGGCAACTTGGCGGATGGAGCATCTACCCCCTTGTTTTTATGTCAACCATTGCGGTTGTGATTGCTTCTCAGGCGACCATTTCCGGCGCTTTTTCGATTACCAAGCAGGCTATTGGCCTGGGGCTGCTCCCGCGCATGAAGATTGTGTATACCTCGGAAAGCGAAATGGGACAGATCTATATTCCGACGGTTAACTGGCTTCAGATGGTGGCGGTCATTATTGCCGTGGTGGAGTTCCGCTCCTCGACCAACCTGACAGGGGCTTACGGGGTAGCGGTGACCGGCGCAATGCTGATTACCACCGTTTTCCTTTTCTTTATCATGCGTTACCACTGGAAACGCAATATTTTCCTCAGCCTGGCAGTTCCTCTGCTTTTTGCCGTGATTGATGTCTCGCTCCTGAGCTCGAATACGCTGAAAATAAAGAGCGGCGGCTGGTTCCCTATTGCCATCGGTATTTTTATTTACGTGTTGATGATGACATGGCGGCGGGGGCGCATACTGGTCGGATCAAGCCAGAAAAGGCACGCCATTCCGCTGGATTCCTTTCTCCAGTCACTCTTTTTTGCGCCGCCGCAGCGCATTGCCGGCACGGCCATATTCCTGCGCGGAGAAAATGACGGGGTTCCCCAGGCATTGCTGCATAATCTTTCGCATAACAAGGTGTTGCATGAAAGGGTCTTCTTTTTGACGGTTCATGTCGAAGAGGTGCCGTGGGTACCCGTCAGTGAACGGATCCAGATCCAGGAGCTGGGGTACGAGTGTTACCAGATCGATTTGTATTATGGTTTCAAGGATGAAGTCGACATACCCAGAACACTTGCGTTATGCAAGGATCATGGTTATACCTTTGACATGATGTCGACCTCTTTCTTTATATCCCGGCAGACATTTATTTCTACGCCGGCATCCGGCATGATCCGATGGCGTGAGCATCTTTTTATATGGGTGTCGCGCAATGCGCGTAGTGCGGCGGATTATTACCGCATTCCGACCAACCGGGTTATCGAACTGGGTGCGAGAGTAGAAATCTGAGCTGAATTAAACGGCCCTGCCGTTGGTTTGTCAGGTAATAAAAAATATTTTTGTTTGTCCGCTAAACCATCTTATGAAAATACTACTATTCGGAAAAAGCGGCCAGATCGGGTGCGAGCTTTTGCGCACCCTTCCTCCGCTGGGACAGATTATTGCGCCGGATCGCCGCGAAGCGGATCTTGAAAACAGGGATGTCCTGCATAAGATCATTACGGAACTGGCGCCGGATGTCATTGTCAATGCAGCGGCCTATACGGCGGTTGACAAGGCGGAGTCGGACGAGGCGCGCGCTTTCAGGATAAACGCCGAGGCGGTGGATATCCTGGCCTCTTATGCGCGATACAGTGGCGCATTGCTGGTTCATTACTCCACGGATTATGTGTTTGACGGACAAAAGGTGGCGCCCTATATCGAAACAGACCGGCCTCATCCCCTGAATGTCTACGGCAGGTCCAAGCTGGCCGGTGAGCAGGCGCTTCAGCAGGCGGGATGCCATCATTTTATTTTCAGGACCAGCTGGGTTTTTTCCTCTTATGGGCAGAATTTCGTTAAAACGATCTGGGAGCTGGGAAAAGAGCGCGATGCCCTGAATGTGGTTGCGGACCAGGTTGGCACACCAACCTCGGCGGAACTGGTGGCTGATGTGACAGCGCTTTCCATTGCCGCTTTCTATCGGGACCTGCTGCCGGAAGGCATTCACCATCTTGCCGCATCCGGAGAGGCTAGCTGGTATGCCCTTGCCTGTCATGTCATTCAGAAAGCGCGGGAAAAGGGATTTTCAATGAAAATGGATGCGGCGAATATCAACCCGATCCCGGCAGAAGCCTATCCGCTTCCAGCCGCCCGCCCCGGAAATTCCCGGCTGGACAACACGGCGCTGTCAGAAAAGCTGGGGTTTCTGCTGCCCGAATGGCAGGTGCATGTTGATCGTGCGGTTGACCAGTTAATTCTGGCTGGATGACGCTGAAAAAAGCCAGTATTTCTTTCCGGTTATCAAAAGGGTTTTCAATGGCTCCCCGGTTTCCCGCGGGATTTTGTTCAAAAAATTTTCATTGTCCTATTGCATTGCCATATTTGGCACGATAATATTTGACATCCAAAATGTTTGTATAAAAAGGCTGTTATGAACGACAATGATCGAATCCGGATGTTGTTTACCACATCGCTTTCCCAGACATCGCGTGCCTATACGTCTGTTGCCAATAAAATCGCGGCAGCTTATGGCCTCTCACAGGCAACAGCCTGGCCTGCTGTGACTATCGGCAGGATGGGCAACCATGTTCGCCCGGGAGAACTGGCTGAAACGCTGGGCCTGGATCCTTCTTCCCTTGTGCGCATCATTGACCAGCTGGTTAGCGCCGGGATCGTGGAAAGACTGGAAGATCCCCAGGACAGGCGTGCCAAGATACTCAATCTCACGGACGAGGGCACCAAAATCATTGCCCAGGTCGAGCGCGCCCTGATCGCTTTTCGCAGCGCATTGCTAAAGGATGTGCCGATTGCCGATGTCCAGACTTGCGTGCGTGTTCTGGGCGCGTTGAGATCATCAGTCAAAAATCACGAGCTTGTCTGATCGATATTGGTGGATAAATCCATGGAAGCCTCGAAAACCAGGGTGATTCGGCTGAACTTTCCTGTGCTGCCTGCAGCGCAGGAGTGGTTGTTTACCATCAAGTGTTTTGCCTCGGCCATGCTGGCGACTTATATTTCCTTCAAAATCGGGCTGACACACCCTTTCTGGGCTGTGGGGACCTGTTATGTCATTGCGGCACCGCTGGCCGGTTCGGTGCGCTCCAAGGGGATGTACCGCTCTCTTGGCACTATTTTGGCCGGCCTGATGGTTATCATCACGATCCCGCTTTTTGCCAATTACCGTTCTATCTATGTTTGTGTTCTTGGCGGATTTGCCGCGGTCTGCATGTATATTTCGCTGCTCGACAGAACCCCCCGGGCTTATATCTTCATGCTGGCCGGTTATACCGCCGCCATTATTGGCACGCCGCTTCTGGCAGAAACGCATAACATGATGGCAGAAACGCCGTTTCAGACTGCCGCTGATCGTGCCCAGGAAATCATTATCGCCCTGCTGTGTTCGTCTGTGGTCCATGGTCTTGTTTTTCCGCAGAGTATCGGCAATGCGCTTTTGGCACGTCTTGACCAGGCCATTAATGATGCCAAACAGTGGGCCGCCGATGTGCTTGCCGGAATAAAGGGAAACAGAAATGCGCCGCCACACAGAAAACTGGCGCAGGATATTACCGAGTTGCGCATGATGGCAACGCATCTGCCATTTGATAACCACAATATCCGCTGGACAGCGGATGTCGTCAGGGTGCTTCACGACAGGCTGGCCTCACTGGTTCCGATTGTCTCTGGCATGGAAGACAGGATGACGGCGTTAAAAGAGGGGCGATCTGAAGTCCGTTCCACTGCCTGGCGGGAGCTTTTAGGCGAGATTGCCACCTGGTGTCAGCGTGGCATACATGCTCCTGGCAGAGCGCGTCAGCTCAGAAACCGGATTAAGGAACTGACGCCTGAGACGGATATCAATGCCGGCTGGAGCGACATGCTGCAGATCAATTTTGCATCTGAACTGAATATGCTGGTTGATGCGTTTGAAGACTGTTTCCGCTATCGGTACCAGATCGAAATCGGCGTTAAAAAAGGGACGCTGCAGGAGGTGTCTGATCTGCCACCGGTATCGAACCGTGCGCTGCATACTGACAAGGGGCAGGCGGTGATCGCGGCGGCGGGGGTTTTCTTTTCTACGGCAATATCAGCCATTTTCTGGATTGTGACAGACTGGCCGACGGGTTTTCAGGCGCCGACCTTTGCCTGCATCATGAGTTCCATTTTTGCCGCGCAGGATGATCCCACCCCGGGGCTCAAGGCCTCCTTCTGGTACACTTTTTATTCGGTGCCCTTTTCGGCGTTTTACCTGCTTGTTGGTGTGCCCAGCGCTCACACAATGGAAATGCTGATACTGGTTCTGGCACCGTTTTTCCTCGTGGCGGGTATTTATGTGGGACGCCCGGCAACCGCCGGTCGTTTCCTGATGACGATCATGTCTGTCGTCGGCATGCTGATGCTCTATGATTTCGGCCAGCAGGATCTGGAAACCTATATTAATGGTCAGTCTGCCCAATTAGTGGGTATTGCAATCGCAATCGGTGTCAATCGCCTTCTGAGAAATGCCAGCGTGGAAAGGATGGTGCGGCGTATCATGCGTGCTGGCTGGCAGGAAATTGCCCGGGTGGCGGCGGCAAAACGGCCGGTCTCCATTGCGGCAATTGCGGTTCGGATGACGGACAGGGTCAATCTGCTGGCTCCCCGTCTGGCTATGGTTGAGAGCAAGATAGAAGGGCCTTCTCTTGATCTGATGGAAGACGTCAGGGTCAGCATCAATATGGCCCATTTGCTGGGCATCCAGGATTTCCTGAGGGAGAACAAAATATCACTGGACGCTTTTATGAAAGACTTGTCAGCGTATTTCACGGCAAAACTCAAACAGGCCGAAGGGGATGGCCGGGATTTGCTCGTCCAGCTGGATCGACTTCTGTACCAGGCGTGCAGCCTGCCTGCTTCGCCCAGGAAAAATGAGACGATTTCTGCGCTGGCGGGGATTCGCCGGGATATTTTTCCGAATGCGCTTTTTTACAGGGCGGTCATATCCGGAAGGGGATACGAATGATAGGCGAGCTTAATGTCTATGGTTTTTATATTCCGTGGGGTATCGTGATGTTCTTTGCCTCCATGGCGGTTGCCAGATTTATAAGCCGGGGGCTGGCAAAGTTTGGTTTGTATCGCTATGTCGGGCATCCGGCTCTGTTTGATTTTGCGTTGGTTGTAATTGTGATGGGCATTTTCTTTTTCCTATTCTCTGCACGTGGGTTCTAGTATGCGTTTTATACGTTTTGAATTTTCCAGACCATTGGCAATCCGCTTTTTTGTGACGATTGGCGTTATCCTGATTGCGGTTTTATTTGGCTGGCGTTTGTTTGTTCATTATGAATACGATCCCTGGACGCGTGATGGACGGGTGAAAGCGGATGTGGTTCAGATTGCCCCGGATGTGACCGGCCAGGTTATCAAGGTCTATGTCAAAGACAATCAGGTGGTCAAAAAGGGAGACGTGCTTTTTGAAATAGACCGGGATCGCTTTGAGTTGGCGCTCAGGCAGGCTGAGGCCAGCGTGAATGCCGCCCGGGTCAATCTGGAGCAGGCCAGGCGGGAGGACCGGCGTAACCGGGAGTTAAAAGAGCTGGTTTCGCATGAAACCCGTGAGCAGGGACGCGCCAGGGTCGAGCAGTATGAAGCCGATCTGGCCATGGCGATGGTCCTGCGGGATACCGCAAAACTTGACCTTCAGCGCAGCCGGGTGCTGGCTACCGTCAATGGTTATGTCACCAATCTCAATGTCCAGGTTGGCACGTATGTGACAGCCAGCCACCCTGTTATTGCCCTGATTGATTCGGATTCGATTTATGTGGAAGGCTACTTTGAAGAGACCAAGCTGAGTAGCATACATCCGGGAGATCCGGCCACTATTTCCCTGATGGGAGAGGAGGAAAAGCTGCAGGGGCGCGTACAGAGTGTTGCCAGCGGTATTTTTGACCGTGAGCGCAGTACGGGCGACAACCTGCTGCAGAACATCAATCCGACCCTGAACTGGGTCCGGCTGGTGCAGCGGATCCCGGTGCGTGTTGCTATTGAATCCGTACCCGAACATGTCCGGCTGGTTGTGGGGCAGACGGCGACCATCAATATCCAGAATCAGGGCCGGCGTGAGCGGGCCGAGGCTCCGAAGACAAGGTAGGGTGTATCATGTTTTACCGATTTGGTCATTCCATCATCTGCCTGCTGTTTCTGGCAACCCTTTCCGCCTGTACGGTGGTCGGGCCTGATTACCGGGTTCCTGACGAAGCTGTTGTCAAACAGGAAAAGGCGGCGGCCGAATTTGCCTCGGCAAAAGAGCCGGTTTACATTCAGGACGACCTGCCGAAAAACTGGTGGCACCTTTACGATCAGGAAACGATTAATGAACTGGTCAACAAGGCGCTTGCCGCCAATACCGATCTGAGAATCGCGTCAGCCAACCTGGCCAGGGCGCGCGCCATTCTCGAAGAAGCGCAGACCATGTCTGACCCGATATTTGATGTCAGCGCCTCGCCGGCCTATGGAAGGGGGGCGACCAAGCATGGTGCCCGTCGTGAGGGGGACCACTGGTTTTATGACACGGGTGCCGGCATGTCCTATCAGCTTGACTTGTTCGGCAAGATTGCCCGGGCCGTTGAGGCGGCGACAGCGGACGTGGAAGCCACGCGTGCGGCTTATGATCTGATGCGTATTACGGTTATTGCGGATACGACGCGCGCGTATCTGGATGTTTGCTCGTCCGGCCATCGTATCGGCGTGGCGATTCATTCCGTGGACTTGCAGGACAAGTTTGTCAATACAACCGAGCGGCTTTCCAATGGCGGACGGGCCACGCCACTGGATGTCAGCCGTGCCCGTGCGCAACTTGAGCAGCTTCGCGCGGCTGTGCCGCCACTGGTTGCCCAGCAGCGTACAGCCATGTTCCAGCTTGCTGTCCTGACGGGAGAGCTTCCGGGCGCCCTGACAGAAAAAGTGGGGCAGTGCAGGGCGATACCACAGCTCACGCAGCAGATTCCGGTGGGTGACGGCGCGGCGCTTTTGAGCCGCCGCCCTGATATTCGTCAGGCGGAGCGTGCGCTGGCAGCAGCAACGGCCAGAATCGGTGTGGCAACGGCGGACTTGTATCCCAGTATCAGCCTGGGTCTTTCTTTGGGATCAACAGGCACGTTTACGGATTTCGGTTCAAGCAATTTCTTTCGCTGGGGAATCGGACCGCTGATTTCATGGACACTGCCGGCAACCGGCCCGGCGCGAGCCCGTATTGCGCAGGCGGAAGCCGCAACCGCTGCGGCACTGGCTGATTTTGACGGTACGGTGCTTGGCGCCTTAAAAGAAGTGGAAACAGCGCTGACCAATTATGCCAGGGAACTCGACAGAAATGCGGCATTGCGCGATGCGCGGGATCAGAGCGCGCTGGCATCACAGCAGGCTCACCGGCTTTATGATTACGGACGGACGGATTTCCTGACGACACTGGATGCCGATCGGACGCTGGCGGAATACGAGAGTCGGCTGGCTGAATCGGAAGCCCAACTGGCGCGTAACCAGGTCAACCTTTTCCTTGCGCTGGGAAGTGGATGGGATCCGGAAGCGACAAAAGAAAAACCGAAGTCCGAAACCGGTGCGGACGGTGTGACCGATGCCGGAACGTTCCCGGGGGAGCCGGAATAACGCGGCTATTTTTCATCCCTGATTTGCAGGGCGCGTTCGTACAGCCGGTTTTTCTTGATGCCAGTAATGCGTGATGCAAGAGTGGCGGCCTGGCTGACCGGGCATTCAGTGAGCAGGACTGACAAAATACGCTCTGCTTCGGCTTCATCCCTGTCCCCTCCTTCTTTTTGTCCTTCCACCAGCAGGACGAATTCCCCCCTGGTATGATGCGGATCGGCCTCAAGCCAGTGTGTGGCTTCAGAGAGGCGGCAGCGGTGTATTTCTTCAAACAGCTTGGTGATTTCCCGGGCAATCACGATCTGGCGGTCCGGCCCGAAAACGGTGGCCAGGGAGGCCAGTGTTGCTGCGATCCGGTGAGGCGCTTCATATATCACCAATGTCGCCGGAAGGGTTTCCAGTGATTTCAAAGTCGTTTCGCGTGCGGCTGTTTTGGCCGGAAGAAAGCCTGCAAAATAAAAATGATCGGCAGTCAGACCACTGACAGAAAGCGCGGCAATGGCGGCAGAGGCGCCGGGGACAGGGATGACCCGTAACCCGGCAGAAAGAACGGCATCGACAAGATGAGATCCCGGGTCTGAGATGGCCGGTGTCCCGGCATCCGTAACAAGAGCGATTCGTTCTCCTTTTGAAAGGCGGGCAACCAGTTGTTCGGCCATGCGGTGTTCATTGTGCTGATGAGCGGAAATCAATTCTTTTGAGAGACCGTATTGCGCCAGGAGCGGACCGGTATTGCGTGTATCTTCACAGGCGACAGCGTCGACAAGAGACAGGATATAAAGCGCGCGCAGGCTGATGTCTCCTGCATTTCCGATAGGAGTCGCCATCACATATAATGTCGATGCGGGATAGTCCTGCCGGGTGACGTTTTGCATGATGCCGGCAAGGTTTTTCAGGTTGTCGTTTCCGTTGTTCATCTTCTGTCTTTGCGTAAGTCTGATATGATTGTGCGCGAGAGCGAGAGCAAAAACAAGCGGCATGTTGTTCGAGGGATCGCGCGGATCGATTTCAGGGAGCAAATCGGGATCATGTTGGATTCAGGCGTTCCGAAAGGCAGGCGGCAGACCGGCCAGGCGGGAGAGGATGAGGCGCTGGCCTATCTGCAGAAGCAGGGACTGACGCTGGTTGAGCGGAATTTCCATTGCCGGGCGGGTGAAATAGACCTGATCATGAAAGATCGGGATACGCTTGTTTTTGTCGAGGTCAGAAAGCGCAGTAAAAGTCATTTTGGTGATGCAGCAGCAAGCATCACCCGCGCAAAGCAGTTGCGCCTGATAAAAACGGCGCAGTGGTATTTGCAGAAACTGGGTAAAATGCCGGCGTGCCGGTTTGATGCGGTTGCACTGGATAACGACAGGATTACCTGGTTGAAAAATATGATTGACGGGATGTAATGTTTTTGAAAAATTAAGGCCTGGCCTCTGGACGATATGAGAAATCAGCGCATACTTGGGCATTTCAGTGAAAGTGCCGACCTGAAAATGCAGGCGGCGGCTGTTCTTGCGCAGCCCATATCCCACGCGGTAGACATGATGTTTGCCGCCCTTTCACAGGGAAACCGGATTCTGGCCTGTGGCAATGGCGGATCCGCTGCGGATTGCCAGCATTTTGCCGCAGAACTTGTCGGCCGTTTTGAACGGGAGCGTCTGCCTTTGCCGGCGATTGCCCTGACAACGGATACCTCCATTATCACGGCGGTCGGCAACGATTATGGTTTCCAGGATATTTTTACCAAGCAGGTGCAGGCATTCGGACAGCCCGGTGACATTCTGCTGGCGATTTCAACTTCCGGTAACTCCGCCAATGTGTTGGCTGCTATAGAGGTGGCCAGGGATCGTGACATGGGGATTATTGCCCTGACAGGCAATGGCGGCGGAAAAATCGGAGAGTTGCTGACAGAAGTGGATGTGCATATTTGCGTGCCGCATGCCCGGACTGCACGCATCCAGGAGGTCCATCTTTTAGTGATTCATTGCATCTGTGATGGCATTGATGCGGCATTATTTGGAGGGGATATTGATGAGTAAGCAAAGCGCGGGAATAACCCGATGGAAACGGCGGCTTGCTGCTGGCCTGCTGTGTGGGACGGCGATGCTGGTGCTTGAGGCCTGCATGCCAACGGTTATTGTGGGGGGCGGCGTTGCCGGAACCATGGCCGCAACTGACCGGAGAACGTTTGGCACCCAGACGGAAGACCGGACGATCGGTTTCAAGGGGGAATCTGTGGCAGATGCGATTGTCGGCAGCCAGGGACACGTCAATGTCACCAGCTTTAACAGGCTGGTTCTGATTACGGGCGAGGTTCAGAATGAAGGGCTGAAAACACGGGTTGCGAGCGAGGTCGCGCAGATTCCCAATGTCAGGAATATTGTGAATGAACTGGAGATTGCCTCTCCTTCCAGCATGAGTTCACGCTCCAATGATTCACTGCTTACGGCGAAGGTGACAGCGGCCTTCCTGAATACAGAGGGACTGTATGCCAACTCACTGAAAACGGTGACCGAACGCGGAATTGTCTATCTGATGGGGCGAGTTACCGAGAGAGAGGGCAACCGCGCGGCTGAAGTTGCCAGCACGGTTCCTGGCGTGCAGCGTGTGCTCAAGGTTTTTGAGCATATCAGCGAAGAGGAGTTGAACCAGATGAAGGCGCAGGATGTTTCTGCCGCAGAGGCGACACGCTCTGACCAGGATGGCGAGGAATATCGCTGATCCCTGCCGGCTATCATTTCAGGCAACAAACGGGGAACCTTGTGTTCCCCGTTTGCCTTTATTTAAAGGGTAAATACCCCGTTTATGCTCGGATGGCACCGGTTTGTGTGTTGATACAATCCAGCGCAATGTCATATTCCCGGAACAGGGAGAAGCCTTTGCGTTTTTTTGTGCCTGAGAGGGAATTGATGCGACGTTATCTGGAAGAGATGTTGATGAATCGGCAAAGTGCAACAATGACCTGGTGGAAACGGTGTCTGGGAACAGGTTTTTTATGCCTGGGCATGGCTGCCGCCCTTCAGGCCTGCATGCCTCTCACGATGGCCCGCGGTGGCGTGGCCGGCACCATGGCGGTAACGGACAGGCGTACTTTGGGAGCCCAGATCGAGGACCGGACGATCAGCTTTAAGGGGGAGTCGGTTGCCAGCGCCATTGTGGGCGACTCGGGGCATGTCAACGTGACCTGCTTTAACCGGCTGGTCCTGATTACCGGAGAGGTACCCAATGAAGGAATGAAGGCGATGGTGGAGCGTGCCGTGGCACAGATTCCCAATATCAAGGGAATTGTGAATGAACTGGTGCTTGATGTGCCATCCAGTCTGAACGCCCGTTCCAGTGATTCGCTGATTACTGCACAGGTAACAGCGCGTTTCCTGAATATGGAAGGCCTTTATTCCAACTCAAGAAAAACGGTAACCGAGCGTGGTACGGTTTATCTGATGGGCCGCCTCACGGAACAGGAGGGCAAGATTGCCGCGGAAGCCGCCAGTATCGTTCCCGGCGTGCAGCGGGTGGTCAAGGTTTTTGAGTATATCAGCGAAGAGGAGCTGGCAAGAACAAAGGGGGCGCAACCCGACACCACAGTAAGCGTTTCCCGCAATCATTATCAGGATAGCGAAGAATATCGCTGAACATGGCTTATCCCTGTATGGTGCCGGTTTCGGTAATGATGCAATCCATGGGAATATCATATTCCTGAACCGGAAAGTCAGCCTTCAGGCAGGTGTAGGCAATACCGATAGTATGCGGGCGAGGTGTTTGCTCCAGTGTCCGGTCAAAATAGCCGCCGCCGTAGCCCAGCCGGAACCGCTCCGGTGTGAAGCCCAGGCAGGGAACAAGCAGTGCTTCGGGAAGCGGAACAAACTCCCGGGCTTTGGGCGTGGAGATGCCGAAACTGTCCCTGGTCATCGGGTCTCCCGGCTTCCATCTGGCAAATTGCAGAGGAGATGCCTTTCCCATGACAACCGGAAGCGAAAGTGGCATGCCTTTTTCTGATAGCGCAACATAGAGTTCCATCAGGTCAGGCTCGTTTCGTGTTGAAAAGTAGACGCCGAGGGATGAAATGGCATGAATATGCAGATGGTGCGTGATATGCGCACTGATTTTTTTATCCCAGTCAGCGCGTGTGGCATCATCCAGAGAGCGCCTTATATCCAGAAGAGAACGGCGAAGCGCCGGCTTGATGTCCTCTTGTGAGCCGGTTGTGCCAGTATTCGTTTTCTTGTCTGATGGTACACTCATATCTGGATGTAAAATGTTGGTATTAAAGCGGGGTAAGATGTGCGTAAGTATCTGAAAAACAGTTTGTTATTTCTGGCGGCCTTCCTGGTGCTGACAGCGGCTCATGCGTTGCCTGACCTGTCGACTACAACGTTTCAGGACGAGGCTTTTCTGGAATTGCGTGATGCGGTGCGCAAGCAGGACTCCGCCAAAGCCGAACAGCTTGCCCGCACACTGTCGGATTACCCCGTACCATCTTATGTGGAATATTATCGCCTGAAATCGCGCCTTGAGACGGCCAGTGAAACAGAAATTCTGGGATATATTTCACGCTACCCGAATACGGCCATTGCGGACCGCCTGCGCAATGACTGGCTGCTGCTCCTGGGAAAAAACGGGCAGTGGTCCACATTTGATCGCGAATACCCGCTTTTTCAACTCAAGGATGATTTTCAGCTCAGATGCTATGCCATGATTTCGCGTGCACTTAAAGGTGAGGACGTGACAGCGGATGCGCGCAGGCTTCTGGACGTGCCTCGCAAAAACAATGACGGATGTTATGCCCTGATTTCCACCCTGAAGCAGAACGGGCGTTTCAACGCGGATGACCTCTGGTTCCAGGTGCGAACAGCGGCTGAAGGCAGTCCGGTCGCTTTTGTCAAACGATTGGGAATACTGGCAGGGGCGCAGCCGGCAGAAGTTTCCCGTGCCCTGGAAGTGCCGGCCACGGTACTGTCGAAGGGGCCAGGCTCAGGTCAGGCCGCACGCCAGGTATTTATCCTGGCATTGGGCCAGCTTGCTAAAAAGGATCATCAGCAGGCCGCAGACAGCCTCAGGGGCGTTGAGGCGCAACTGACGCCATCCGAACAGAAAGCGGCCTGGGCGCAGATTGCGCTTCCGGCCTCAATTTCACTGGCGCCCGCCGCCCTGAGTTACTGGAAAAGCGCAGATGGCGCACCGCTTTCCAGTCATGCGCAGGAGTGGCGGGTAAGGATGGCTTTACGGTCCCATGACTGGGAATCGCTTGACGCCTGGATTGATAACATGTCGGATCGTCTCATGAATGATGTGACATGGGTCTACTGGAAGGGAAGAGCGCGGCAGTCTTTGGGGGATAATGCAGAAGCTCGCCGTTATTTTGCCAGCATTGCGGATCAGTACAGTTTTTATGGGCAACTGGCGCTGGAAGAGCTGGGCAAAAAAATCACGATACCCGGGATGGCAAAGCCTGTGACCGAAGCCGAGGTTGCCCCCATGGCGCAAAATGCAGGGTTTCAACTGGCACTGAAATTCTTTTCCATGAATATGCGCTTTGAGGGGATCCGGGAGTGGAACTGGCAATTGCGGAACATGAATGACCGTCAATTGCTGGCAGTGGCGGAATTCGCAAAACGCAGCGGTGTACTTGACCGGATGGTCAATACTTCGGACCGGACGCGAGAAGAGGTCAATTTTGCTCAGCGTTTTCCCATGCCATTTAAAGACAACATGAAAATAGCAACAAAAGAGCTTGGGCTGGATATGTCCTGGGCATATGGGCTGATTCGCCAGGAATCCCGTTTCGTCATGCATGCGCGTTCCAGTGCCGGCGCATCCGGCCTGATGCAGCTTATGCCGGCAACAGCAAGGCTGGTTGCCAAAAAAATCGGTTTTGTTGATTATACGGCTTCGCAGATCAACAGCCTGGAAACCAATATCCTGCTGGGGACGAATTACCTGAAGATGATGATGGACGAACTGGACAATTCCGAAACACTGGCGACAGCCGGATATAATGCCGGCCCGGGGCGCCCGCGGGCATGGCGCAACCGATTGACCCGAACAGTTGAGGGCGCCATTTTTGCTGAAACGATCCCGTTTAACGAAACACGGGATTACGTCAAGAAAGTCATGTCCAATGCGACGTATTATGCGGCACTGACAGAGGGCCGCCCCCAGTCATTGAAAAAACGGATGGGGAAAGTTTCTCCTCCCTGAGAAACCAAAAAACAAGTTGCCCTGCAGCAAAAGTTGATTGAGGGTATCATATTAGTAAGCGCGGTATTCGAATACCGTGTTCTGCCAAAGCGGCATGCCTGTTTTGGCAGCATCCGGTTGTCAGGCCCCTATCTGACTGATTGATTTCTAAAGGGACAGACATGAAGATTTATACCGTAGGAGGCGCGGTTCGCGACATGATACTCGGGTTGCCAGTAAGGGACCGGGATTATGTCGTCGTCGGCACGACTACGGATATGATGCAGTTGCTTGGATTCCAGCCCGTCGGCAAGGATTTCCCGGTTTTCCTGCATCCGGAAACCAAAGAGGAATATGCACTGGCCAGGACCGAGCGCAAAACCGGGCCCGGCTATAAAGGCTTTACTTTTCATGCCGCACCGGATGTGACGCTGGAAGAAGATCTTGAGCGCCGCGACCTGACCATGAACGCGATGGCGTTGTCCAAGGATGGTGAACTGATTGATCCTTTTGGCGGGCAGGAAGATCTGAAAAACCGCGTGTTCAGGCATGTTTCGCCAGCTTTTGCGGAAGATCCGGTTCGCATTTTGCGGCTTGCCCGCTTTGCCGCACGTTTTCCTGACTTCACTATTGCGCCGGAAACCATGGACCTGATGAAACAGATGGTTCAGTCAGGTGAGGTTGATGCGCTGGTGCCCGAGCGCATCTGGCAGGAACTCTCGCAGGGCCTGATGGAAAATCAGCCGTCACGCATGCTGCTGATCATGCGGGAGTGTGGTGCGCTTGAGCGTATTTTTCCGGAAATCAATGCCCTTTGGGGTGTGCCGCAGCCGGAGCAGTGGCACCCTGAAATTGATACGGGTGTACATACGATGCTGGCGCTGGATTATTCGGCTAAACAAGGGTATCCATTGCCGGTTCGCTTTGCTGTTTTGCTGCATGATCTGGGCAAGGGAACGACGCCACCTCATCAGTGGCCGCATCACCGTGCGCATGAAGAACGGGGGGTGCCACTGACACAGGCAATTTGCAGGAGATTGCGGGTCTCCAATATGTACCGTGATATCGCTGTCATGACAACTCGCGAACACGGCAATATCCGGCGCAGTCGCGAGCTTCGTTCCAAAACAGCAGTCATGCTGCTGGAGCGCTGCGATGCATTCAGAAGGCCGGAACGTTTCAGGTACGTGCTTGATGCCACAGAATGCGATCTGAGGGGGCGCAAGTCTGAAACAGTCAGCAAAGAGGATACCGAATTCCCCCAGCGGGAGTACTGGGAACGCGTCCTGGATGTCGCCCGCAGCGTGGATGCCGGCTCCATTGCCCAGGCGATGGAGGGGGAAATGGATGAAATTCCCCGTGTACTTCACCGGGCAAGGGTTGACGCGGTTGCCGATATGGTTATCGAAACTTATCTTGGTCTTGGCCCTCGTGACAAGGTGCCTGAAGCAAAAGCGGTTACGCCGGTTGATGAGTCGCATTCCCCTGAGGCAGCGCCGCAATCGCATTGAGTGCATCCGCCCCACCTGGAGTTTTGCTTATTTCCCTTTTTGCTGTTTTTGCCGATGATCGGCTGGAATCCGTTTGTTTTCGGTTAGAATCTCGCGGTCCCGAATAATTTTCACACCTTCAGTATCGCCTCAGGAATTGTCATGTCAGAGCTTCACTATCCTTATGCGCGAACGGTGCCGGAATTTGGCGAGCCAATGGAAGCGGCACCCGGCATCAAATGGCTGCGTATGCCTCTGCCTTTTGCGCTGGATCATGTCAATCTGTGGATGATTAAAGACGGTGATGGCTGGTGCCAGGTGGATACCGGCCTGACCTGGCACCGGATCAAGGCAATCTGGAAAAAGCTGTTTGAAACACACCGGCTGACCCGCCAGATCGTGACACACTATCACCCGGACCATGTTGGCCTTGCCGGCTGGCTGCAGCAGGAACGAGGTATTGAGCTCTGGATGACGCAGGGTGAATACCTCACAGCACAGGCCGTCGCAGAAGGTTCCGGAAGCTACAGCGTCGATGCCATGGTTGAACTGTTTCGGCATCATGGATTGGACAGGAAGCGCCTGGATGCCCTGAAATTGAGAGGTAATGCCTATCGTGCAGGGGTTCCGCTTATTCCACCGTATTTTCACCGTTTGTTTGATAACCAGGTTATCCGGATTGGTGAGCATGACTGGCGGGTGATTGTCGGCTATGGGCATGCCGTAGAGCATGCGGCATTTTACTGTGAGGCGCTGAAAGTGCTTATTTCCGGAGACATGCTGCTGCCCAGCATATCAACGAATATTCCCGTCATGGCCTCCAACCAGCGGGACAATCCGCTCAAACATTACCTGGACTCTTTACAGCGTTACCGGGAGTTGCCGGAAGATACGCTGGTCTTGCCTTGCCATGGGCGTCCGTTTGTCGGCGCTCATATACGGGTTGACTACCTGGAAGCGCATCACCGCAATCGCTGCAATATGGTGCTTGATGCGGTCCAGGCACCCAGGACGGCATGCGAACTGCTGCCGATTCTTTTTGACTGGGGCGAACTGGATACGCACCAGCTCATGTTTGCGATGGGCGAGGCCATTGCACATCTGAATTATCTGGAAGAACAGGGGCGTTTGATACGGCTTGAAGATGAGCTGGCGGGGATTGTGCGATTTCAGACTGTCTAAAAGGAACGATACAGGTTCAATAGCTCAGCAGTTGCAGCAACCAGGGGGTCAGGAGCCCGGTCAGGGTGCCGTTCAGAATGAGTCCCAGGCTGGAGTAGGCACCCAGACGCTGTGTTTTTTCCATGGCGCGGGCCGTTCCCACTGCGTGGGCGGCTGCGCCTAGTGCCAGGCCCTGGGCGATCCTGCTTTTAACGCGAACCAGCTTCAGAAATCCCAGCCCGACTATGGCCCCGAATATGCCGGTCAGGATCACGATAATTGCGGTAAGCGCGGGAATGCCGCCAAGTACGCGCGATACTTCCATGGCAATCGGTGTTGTGGCGGACTTGGGTGAAATGGAAACGATCACTTCAGGAGAGGCGCCCAGCGCGTAGGCAATAAAAACGACAGAAAAGACGCCGATAATACAGGCGATCAACTGAGAGGCAAAAATCGGGATTGCCTGCTTTCGGATTTGTTCCATTTGCTGATATAGCGGTACCCCCAGCGCAACGATAGCCGGTTTTAGCAGAAAGGCGATGTATCGGCTGCCCTGTTCATAGGTGTCATAAGGAATATTCCCGACGCGCAGGAGCAGGATAATGATGGCAATGGCAATGAGAATCGGATTCAGCAGCACCCAGCCCAGCCGGCGCTGCAGTATCTGCGCTCCCCAGAAAATACCAATGGTGAGCGTGATGTAGAGGACTTCACTGTGCAGGAAGCTGTTCATGAGCGCCTGCGAAAGAGTTGATAAGTCCAGCCGGTTGCCGCAAGGACGATCAGCGTACTGATGATGGTAGCAATAGTGATGGGGAGAAGTTCTGCTGCAATAAGATCAAAATACAGCATCAGCGCCACCCCGGGCGGGACAAAGAAAAGCCCGAAATGGGCCAGCAGAAAATCGGAAACCCCCTTGACCCATTCAAGCCGTATCCAGCCGACTTTCAGGAGAAAAGCCAGAAGTAGCATGCCGATCAGGGAAGAGGGAAATTTGGTTCCCGTCAGGTCAACCACCAGTTCGCCAAAAGCCAGGCAGAGAAAAATGATGACACATTGCCTGATCACGTGCATGGTATACCTCTATGAAAAGGGATAACATGCATACTTTACAGGATTACGCTGGACTTAAGAAGTTGTGCAGACAAGAGATTCGCGAAATTCAGTAACGATAAAACCGGCATGAAGCAAAAGAATAAAATACTTTTGTATTTTCAGAGAGAATCTGCCGAGGCGTAAGGCTTATTGGTGTTGGCCTGGCCGGGAGCAGAATTAATACAAACCTTATATGCATATTATTCAAAATGAATATTCTACTTACAGGCGGTACAGGTTATATCGGAAGTCATACAGCAATTGAATTAACCAATGCGGGACACCATGTATTGCTCTTTGATAATTTAAGCAATAGCGCAGAAAAGGTGGTGGAGCGACTGAGCCAGATTGCGGGAAAAAATTTAACCTTTGTTTATGGCGATGTCCGCGAGGCAGAAAAAATCAGAAAAATTCTTCAGCAGTATCAGATTGATGCCGTTATTCATTTTGCCGGCCTTAAGGCAGTAGCAGATTCAGTTAAAGCGCCCGTTGAGTATTATGCCAATAATGTGCAAGGCACGATTAACCTTTTGGAAGCCATGCAACTGGCGGATATTAAAACCCTGGTCTTCAGCAGCAGTGCAACAGTTTATGGAGAACCTGATTATTTGCCTATTGATGAAAGTCACCCTACAAGTGCAGTGAATCCTTACGGCCGCAGTAAGCTTCATATTGAAGAGATGCTCAAAGACGTTGCCTCTTCAGACAGTGAATGGAGAATTGCTTGTCTCAGGTATTTTAATCCGGTAGGCGCACATCAAAGTGGCCTGATTGGCGAAAGTCCAAATGATACGCCCAATAATCTCATGCCTTTTCTTGCTCGTGTCGCAACAGGAGCGTATCCAGAGCTTAAGGTTTTCGGCAATGATTATCCGACATCGGATGGAACCGGTGTGCGAGATTACATCCATGTAATGGATCTGGCAGAGGGGCACGTCGCGGCCCTGGAATATCTCAAGGAGCACAGAGGGTGGCACGCTATTAATCTGGGGACTGGGCGAGGCTACAGCGTGTTGGAACTGGTGCACGCGTTTGAAGCTGCCAGCGGTCAGAATATCCCTGTTAAGTTTATCTCCCGGCGCCAGGGAGATGTTGCTATCTGTTATGCTGATTCCAGCAAAGCTGCTGCCGAATTAAACTGGAGAGCCAGGCGTGATTTGGCGGATATGTGTATGAGTGCGTGGTTATTTCAGAAAAAAACAGATTCTGAATCATGACGTAAAGCTTTCCAGCAGCTTGTCGTAATTTTTATGTCGGCGAAACTGGCAAACATAAAAGCGCGCACCAAGTATTACTTGATAGAGCTGCTGTTTTAATGAAGAGTCTGATTTTCGGGGTTGTCTTCAGCCAGCATGCGAGCCAGAGCTTCCACACATTCCTTGCTGCCGGCAAGGATGCCTTTTTCATACCAGTCCCGGGCTTTTTTTCGATCATATTCAACGCCGGTACCATTTTTGTAAAGCGAAGCCATCCAGAGATAAGCTGGCATGAATCCATGATCAGCCGCATCTTTTAAAAGTGCAAGCCCTTTTTCTCTATCCACTTTGCCATGCGTTCCGGCAACCAGATAATGTCCCAGAACGGCCATGGTTCGTTCATCACCCTGTTCAACGACTTTAAAAAGCCAGTTATGTCCTTTTTCAATGTCACGTGCAATGTGTGTGCCGGCGAAATAAATATCAGCCAGGTGATTGCCTGCATTGATATAACCCTGATTAAAAGCATCCTCCAGCATGGCGATACCTTTTTCTGCGTCAGCGATACAGCCCTCACCGGTCAGCAGCATCATGCCGACGGCTGCGCGTGCTGAAATCACGCCGCCATCAGCACCCTGCGACAGCAGCTCAAACGCTTTTTTCTTGTTTTCCCTGACACCATAGCCGGACTGGTAAAACCATCCCAGATTGGCAAATGCTCGCGGTTCTCCTGCCTCCATGGCCTTTTCATACCACCGGATAGCCGAAGCCAGGTCCTGCTTGCTTGCAAGGCCCAAAGCATGGATTTTACCCATGTGAAAAAGAGCTGTGGCGTCACCGCTTTCAGCTAGAGCCTGGATTCTGTTTATGGCTTTAAAGTAGTTAACCGGGGTGTTATCCAGGGTATTGTCGATTTCGCTGATGTGACGATTGGCTTCGTTCGTATGCTTTGCTCCAACCGGAGCATGAAGCATATAACAGACAAAATCACCCTTGGAAGGGCTGTCATGAATTTCCTCCCAGATGATCCGGTCGATCTCACTGTCGTTAATGGGAACCATGGAAATCAGATTTATTCCTGTTCGTTGTCAGGAGTTTCCTGCCTGGTTTTTTTTATCAATAGCCAGCGTGGCGCATTGAAGTGCACCAGGCGGCGGTAAAGTGTAATGTACAAAACAATAAATACGCCAACACTCAATTGCAGTATCCAGGTATGTTGCCAAAAAAGCATGGCGGGAACCACCGAAATCGAGCATAAAAACCACAGATAGGGAGAGGTCATCGAATTACGTGTTGTTTTCTCTGCAGGCAGCTTGCTGCCGACAGCCCATCGGACCAGTCTTCTGTATATAAGCATGTGCAGATGTGCTCCATCAGGAACGTCAGCGCGAATGTCTCTTAAGATGACTTTACGATAAATGGAAAACAGGGTTTCAAAAACAGGATAAATAATTACCAAAAGAGGAAACCAGGGAGAGACAGCAGGATTCCGTGCAACCAGGAGCACGGACAGCTCCGCCAGCATAAAGCCAATAAAGTAGGCTCCGCCATCACCCAGGAAAATCAGCCCCCTCGGGTAATTCCATACAAAAAACCCCAGAATAGCTCCCATCATGGCCAGGGATGTTCGCCAGATAAAGGTGTCTCCAACAAGAAAGCCAACATATCCCAATGCAGCAAGTATCAGTACTGATACCATACTGGCCAGGCCATTGTATCCATCGATAATATTGATTGCATTTGCCACACCGCCTACCGCAACCATAGTGAACAGCAGGGAAACCGGCCAGAAAGCAATAACAAGATCAATGAAGGGGATATCCAGTCTGAATACACCGGCATCAAGCAGGTAAAACCCTAGTGCGGCAGCAATCATGGTTAAAATCAACCGGATCAAAGAGCGAACTTTTTTGGTGCAATCTTCTGCTACACCACCGAAAAAAGCAGGGGAAGAGGCCAGTATCAGCATGCTGAAGGCGTGAGCATCCACGTTACCGGAAACAAACAGCCAGCCAATCATCGCCACCATCGCAACCATGATACCCACCCCCCCGATTCGAGGAACGGCCCGGGCATGAAATTTTTGAACACCTGTCAAATCATGGTCGGCAGTATATTTGCCGTGCAAATTCTGAAATCGGAGAATAAGCAGGGTTATGATCAGGGAGACAAAGAATGGCAGGGCGAGATACTGCATTGGCGTTTTGTCTTAATGAATCGATGAAACCTTTAATTTTACTTAAATTCACATTTATCATGTAAGCTAATTACACTGAATTTCAGGACAGGGTCATATGCACTGGTATGTTATTCACACCAAACCACGGCAGGAGCAGCGTGCCCTGCTGAATCTGGAGCGACAGCATTACACGTGTTTTTTGCCTATGCTTGCAATTGAAAAATTGCATAAAGGTAAACTTGCGGTTGTTCAGGAACCTCTTTTTCCACGTTATCTTTTCATTCAACTCGACACCAATCAGTCAAGCCAGAGCTGGGCACCCATCCGCTCGACAAAGGGAGTAAGCCGCCTTGTTACTTTCGGCAACGAGCCCGCCAAAGCAAGCGAAGAATTGATTAAGGTGTTAAGCGAACAGAATCGAGCCATTGTTCAACAGCCCAAAAAACTATTTACCCCGGGGGAGCGCGTGCTAATCGCTGATGGCCCCTTTGCCGGTATCGAGGCGCTCTTTCAAATGCAGGATGGCGATAGTCGGGTCATGGTGCTTATCGAACTACTCAATAAACCCACAGCCCTTACAATCGCTTCCTCTAAGTTGCGGAAAATTAATTAAATACGCGGGCAGGATTCGGCGGCATTTTTGCAGGAAGTTGTTGCCATATCGTATATGTGCTAAAGTGCGTTCAAAATTTGAACGCACTTTTTTAATTTAACTTGTTCAAACATCCATGCCGCGCTTGCTGACCGTAATACAGCATGGCGGTAGCGTGCCAAAATGCCTTCCACACAACCCAATACAGTTAAACGAAAAACGCAGTTGCAGGAAGATGTTCATTTCTGGGTCATGAGGCGCCTTCAGGAAACGTCTGATATCAACCAGCGTGAATTGGCGAGAGAACTTGGTATTAGCCTGGGTAGTGTTAACTATTGCCTGCAGGCGCTTATGGAAAAAGGTTGGGTCAAAATGCAGAATTTCAGCAAAAGCAAGAATAAACTCGGCTACGCTTATTTGCTCACGCCGCTTGGTATCGCTGAAAAATCTGCCCTGACAAAACGTTTTCTGAAGCGTAAGCTGGAGGAGTATGAAGCGTTACGTGAGGAAATTGAGGCTCTGAAAAAAGAGACAGACTGGTAGAAAAGTCATCTACAATTTCAAAAATATGACCCCTAACATTTTGCGCTCACGTCTCAATCCACTTCTGACCCACTCATGAAATTGCCATTAATTACACCTGTTATCCTGTGTGGCGGTTCTGGAACCCGGCTATGGCCATTATCCAGAAAGAGCTTCCCAAAGCAATTTGTGCCGCTTGTCGGGAACAAAAGTCTATTGCAGTTAACTATTGAGCGTGTGGCTGGTTTTAACAGTGACATAATAACTGTTGCAGCCGAAGACTATCGATTTATGGTGAGCGATATCCTGCGGACAACCCATGCAGCTGGTCCAATTATTCTGGAACCTGTGGCAAGAAATACAGCTGCTGCCATGGCACTTGCATCACTTCACATTGAACAGGCGGGTAATGCGGATCAGTTATTGCTTTTTTGCCCATCAGATCATCATATTCCTGATACCGGGGCTTTTTTTGAAACCATTCAAAAAGGTGTTTCAGTAGCAGAGTCCGGCGCAATAGTCACATTTGGTGTCGTGCCAGGCTTTCCAAGTACAGCCTATGGCTATATTCAACAAGGTGCAAAACGCTCTGACAGCAGCTATCAGGTGGATCGTTTTATTGAAAAACCCTCCATTGATAAAGCAGAATCGCTTATGCTTCAGGGGGGCGTACTTTGGAATGCTGGCATTTTCCTCACTCGCGCAAAAACATTGATTGATGCTCTACAGCAACATGCTCCGGATATTTTAAACACGTGCCAGGAATCATTGTTTACCGCAACGCGCAAGTCCAATACGGACGGCTATCCGCTTATTCGTCCCGACAATGCCATCTTTTCATCCTGCCGATCACAAAGTATCGACTATGCGGTTATGGAACCTTATAGTGACGTAGCCGTTGTTCCCTTCAATGGACAATGGAGCGATGTTGGCAGTTGGAATGCAGTGGCCGCTCTTTCATCATCTGATGAACAGGGTAATCGAATTGAAGGGCAGGGATTGGCCCACAATGCCACGGGGACATACATTCATGCGCCATATCGGCCGGTAGTCGCGCTTGGAACGCAGGATTTGCTTATCATTGATACGCTTGATGCTGTTTTGGTTGCTCATCAGGACAATGCTGAGCAGGTAAAAGATGTAGTGGCGCAGCTTGAGCAAAGCCAGTATGTCGAAGCGGTGATGCACCGTAAGGTTTCCCGCCCGTGGGGCTGGTACGACTCAGTTGATGCAGGCGAACGCTTTCAGGTCAAACGCATTGGCGTCAAACCCGGGGCCTCTCTCAGTCTGCAAAAACATCACCATCGAGCCGAACACTGGATTGTGGTAAAGGGCACAGCTGAAGTGACCCGTGGAGATGACGTTTTCCTTCTGAGTGAAAACCAGTCCACGTATATCCCGATTGGCGAACTTCACCGCCTCAAAAATCCTGGCAAGGTTGAGCTTGAAATGATAGAAGTTCAATCAGGCAGTTATCTTGGGGAAGATGATATTGTGCGGCTAGATGATAACTATGGCCGTAGTGATGAATAATAATATGAATGCAGCACCCAAAATTTATGTTGCAGGTCATCGAGGTATGGTTGGTTCTGCCATCGTTCGCCGATTATTGGCAAATAATCAGCCTGCTGATCGAATAGTTACCCGCACTCACGCTGAACTGGACTTGACGGATCAGGCGGCTGTCCGTGCTTTTTTTAAAACAGAACAGCCGGATCAGGTCTATCTGGCAGCGGCAAGAGTAGGGGGCATACATGCAAATAATACCTACCCTGCTGAGTTTATTTACGAAAACCTCATGATAGAGGCCAATGTTATTGATGCAGCCTTTCGCAATAAAGTAAAGAAACTGCTATTTTTAGGTTCCAGTTGCATCTATCCTAAAGCAGCAACACAACCCATGGCAGAAGGCGCCTTGCTCACCGGCTATTTGGAACAGACAAACGAACCATATGCCATTGCAAAAATAGCGGGGATCAAGCTTTGCGAAAGCTATAACCGTCAATATGGTCAAAGCCACGAAATTGATTATCGCAGCGTTATGCCAACCAATCTTTATGGTCCCGGTGATAACTATCATCCAGAAAACAGCCACGTTATCCCTGCTCTCATTCGCCGTTTTCACGAAGCAAAAGTCAACAACATATCTACTGTAACAATATGGGGAACGGGCGCGCCTCGCAGAGAATTTTTGTATGTAGATGATATGGCCGCCGCCTGCGTCCACGTGATGAATCTTGATAAAGATTTATATGAGGCACATACGCAGCCCATGCAAAGCCATATCAATGTTGGCTATGGTAATGACATTACGATTCGTGAACTGGCCAAAGCAATATGTGAAACCGTAGGCTATCAGGGGCAGATTGAATTTGATACAACCCAGCCGGATGGAGCCATGCGCAAGTTGATAGATAGTACACGACTAACATCCCTTGGCTGGCAGCCCCGGATTAATCTGTCTGAGGGGTTAGCTATCACCTATCAGGATTTTTTGAAAAACAATCAGTCGTTACGTACAGAATAAACAACCAGGATACATTATGACAACAAAACCCAAAGTCGCCCTTATTACCGGTGTTACCGGGCAGGACGGTTCCTATTTGGCAGAATTCCTTCTAGAGAAGGGATACATGGTTCATGGCATCAAGCGCCGCGCCAGTTTATTCAATACGCAGCGTATTGACCATATTTACCAGGATGCCCACGTGGAAAATGCCCGCTTCAGACTGCACCATGGCGATTTGAGCGATACAAGCAATCTGGTACGTATTATTCAGGAAACACAACCGGATGAGATCTATAATCTTGCCGCGCAAAGCCATGTCGCCGTCAGTTTTGAAAGCCCGGAATACACGGCTGACATAGACGCCATGGGTACCTTGCGCATGCTGGAGGCTATCCGGATCCTCGGTCTTGAAAAGAAAACCCGCTTTTACCAGGCAAGTACAAGCGAACTCTATGGTTTGGTGCAGGAAACGCCTCAAAAAGAAACTACACCCTTTTATCCACGCAGTCCCTATGCTGTAGCCAAGCTTTATGCTTACTGGATTACGGTGAACTATCGTGAAGCATACGGTATGTACGCCTGCAACGGCATCTTGTTTAATCACGAAAGCCCTCGCCGTGGCGAAACTTTCGTTACACGAAAAATTACGCGTGGATTAGCCAATATCAGCCAGGGCCTGGAAGAGTGCCTGTACATGGGTAACATTGATGCGCTGCGCGACTGGGGGCATGCCAAAGACTATGTCCGCATGCAATGGTTAATGCTCCAGCAGGAACAACCGGAAGATTTTGTCATTGCAACCGGCAAGCAATACAGTGTTCGCCAATTTATTGAATGGACAGCGGCAGAACTTGGCATGTCACTGCGCTGGGAAGGAGAGGGTGTCGATGAAGTTGGTTACTGGAATGAACGGCCAATTGTGCGTATAGACCCCCGCTACTTCCGTCCAACTGAAGTTGAAACGCTGTTGGGTGACCCCAGTAAAGCAAAAGAAAAACTGGGTTGGGAGCCTCAAATTACTGTGCAAGAAATGTGCAGGGAAATGGCAATAAACGATCTGGAACAGGCTAAACAGCATGCATTGCTTAAAGCCAATGGCTATGAAGTTAACGTGAGCGTGGAATAATTATAAAAGCTTGAAGAAACAATGGCCAATATTAGAAAGATTCTTGATCTTCTTACTCCTCGCGAGCGTCGTCAAGGACTGTTGCTGCTTGGTATGGTGGTGATTATGGCAATGTTTGATGTTGTTGGAGTTGCATCAATCATGCCATTTATGGCCGTTCTGGCAAATCCGCAAGTAATTGAATCCAACATAATGCTGGCTCGTTTGTACAATAGCATGGGATATACCAATCCTCAGCACTTTTTATTTTTCTTGGGAGTGCTGGTTTTTATCACTTTAGTGATTTCAGCGGCATTTAAAATGCTGACACAATATGCTCAACTGCGTTTTTCACTCATGGGCGAGTATAACCTGAGCCTACGGTTGGTTACAGCTTATCTCAAACAGCCATATACATGGTTTCTCAACAGGCATACGGCGGATTTAGGAAAAGCTGTTTTATCTGAGGTTAATCAGATCATAGGGCTTGCGCTTATTCCTTTGTTACAGATTATTGCAAATGGAATGGTTATTCTGGCACTTGTGATACTGTTGGTGCTTGTCGATCCTTGGCTGGCCATAATTGTCGGGGGATTTTTAGGAAGTCTTTACATCTTGATATACAAAGCGGTGAGTAATCACCTTGCGGCTATCGGAGCAGAGCGATTGAAGGCAAATGAAGATCGTTTTACCGTTGTGAGTGAGGCTTTTGGAGGTATTAAAGAAATCAAAGTTGGCGCTCTTGAAGATACGTATATCCGACATTTTTCTCAACCTGCACGAGTCTATGCACGACATCAAACTTCAGTTAATGTAATTGCTCACTTACCCCGCCATTTATTGGAAATACTGGCATTTGGGGGTATTTTATTGATTGTTCTTTATTTGTTGGGGGTATCAAGTAACATAGAAAGAGCATTGCCTATTGCATCCTTATATGCTTTTGCTGCTTATCGATTAATGCCGGCACTACAGCAGGTTTATGCTTCAGGCACAACTTTGCGCTTTATTGGCCCGGCTTTGGATGCAATTCATAAAGACGTTACGGAACTTGATACTGAACATCAGAAAATGGATAGCGAACCTGTTATCTTTCAACATGCTATCAACCTGCAAAACATCAATTTTACCTATCCGAACTCGACCAAACCAGCTCTTGCGAATCTTAACCTTCACATCAAAGCACGCAGTACAGTTGGATTAGTGGGTGCCAGCGGCAGCGGTAAATCAACAACGGTGGATATTGTGCTTGGTTTGCTTGTGCCGAATTGTGGCATGTTAAGTGTAGATGGCCTGAATATTGGCCCCAATAACTTGCGAGGATGGCAAAAAATAATTGGCTATGTTCCTCAGCATATTTATCTTGCTGACGATACTATAACCGCAAATATTGCATTTGGCCTTCCATTGGATCTGGTTGATCGAAATGCTGTAGAGCAAGCTGCACGAATAGCAAATTTACATGACTTTGTGTCCAATCAGCTACCGGACGGATATGCAACACGCGTTGGAGAGCGCGGTGTACGCCTTTCCGGCGGGCAGCGGCAACGTATTGGTATAGCGCGTGCGCTATACCACAACCCTCAAGTGCTTGTTCTGGATGAGGCAACCAGTGCCTTGGATAACCTTACAGAACAAGCGGTAATGGAAGCCGTGAATAATCTTAATGGTGAAATAACCATTATTCTTGTCGCGCATCGTCTTAGTACAGTACGCCAATGCGATCAAATCTATCTTCTAGACAATGGTGAATTGATTGCTCAAGGCTCCTATAGCGAGCTCATTAAAGAGAACGAAATTTTCCGTTCTATGGCAGCAGTTAATGATTCTTCAACATGAAAGATAAACTGGTTTCATAGAACGAGTGGGCCATGCTGTTACTGTAAGGCTAATTATTTCCATAGCCCCAATATCCTTTTATGAGCTAAATTGGACTGATAAATTTTCATGCAAGACAAAACGAAAAGTCCGCAGATGCTAAATGTCGAGGACGTACACAAATTACGTAAGCGCCAGCTATATATATTAGATACTTTTGATGCTATTTGTAAAAAGTATGGATTTCAGTACTGGCTTGATTTCGGAACACTTCTTGGTGCTGTCCGCAATGGCGCTTTTATCCCATGGGACGATGATATCGATGTATCAATGCCAATAGATGATTACATGAAATTTTTGGATGTGGCTAATGACGCACTTCCTGAGAATATATTCTTACAGACAACAAAAACTGATCCGGCATTTAAACAATGCTTTGCGAAATTACGTGATTGCTACTCAACATTCATTGAAAATCATGAAACTGGGGTTATGCCTTACCATCAGGGTATTTTTATAGATATATTTCCAAGTTGCCTATATCCTCGAATGCCAAAACTATTCAGAAAAGTACTTATGCGAACAACGGTTCGATCACGTTATGCGGCTTTTGTAAATAAAGAAAACATTTGGTTGAGTTTACCTATTTACTGTCTATGCAAATTAATCTGGTTATTACTGAGTCCTTTTAAAAAGGTTGCTTTTGGCCAAATACCCGAAGACAATGGATACATGTATGCGACACCTTTGGAGTATCTCCATCCGCTGGGTCAGATTACATTTGAGGAAAAAAATTACCCTTGTCCGCGCAATCCTCATGAACATCTTTCAAGGCTTTATGGGCCAAATTATATGCTCCCTCCTCCCGATAAAAATCGGGTACCTCACGGGAAGTTGATATTGTTGGATACGCCATGCCAGCACCCGCGCGCTTTACAACCAAGTATGGATGCAAGATGATCCATGACACTACTTCTGTTTTAGCCCCTGTTGCCGTTTTCGTATACAACCGGCTCAGTAACACACAAGAGGTAGTAAAAGCGCTTCAGTCGAATTACCTGGCAAAGGAAACGGACGTCTATTTTTTTTCAGATGGGCCAAAAGATTCTAGGCAGAAAAAGCGTGTCGATGATGTTCGAAGTTTTCTGAGAACCGTTACTGGTTTCAAGTCCGTAACAATAATCGAACGAGAAAAAAACTATTATATTGAACAAAATATCATCCAGGGAGTAACTCAATTAATTAATAAATTTGGACGCCTGATTATCCTTGAGGACGATGGTGTAACGGCCCCTCATTTTTTGACTTTTATGAATCAGGCACTCACTTTCTACGAAAGCAAAAAACAGGTCATGCACATAGGGACATTTACCTTTATCAATCTTCCTGAAAATTTCCGCGAAACATTTTTCTGGAGGTATTGTGAAAACGGTGGAGGCGGATGGGCAACATGGAAAGACCGTTGGGAAAAATTCCAGTACTTTGCCGATGAAACAACGGCATTAGCAAGCCTAACGGCAGATCAGCGCGAACGGATAGAAATGGGAGGTGTTTTTCAATTTCTCAGCACATTGAAATTACAGCCGATTCCATGGGATATCTGCTGGTATATGACAGTAGCGCGAAACAATGGCCTTGCGGTGCAAACTCCGCATGCGCTTACGATCAACAACGGACTGTACAATGGAACCCACTTTGGCCCGATAAATCGCCTGTTTGGGAAAAGCCCTTTCGCTGTTCAGCTTGACACAAAAGAGGAGATTATATTTAGTGAGGTGATCGAAGAAAATGAACGTGCGCTGGAGTTGTTGAAACAGTTTTATGACAACATGGCTAGGAATAAACGTGCGCAGGTATGGCATGCTTTTTTACGCATACTTGTATTTTTAAGAATCACAAAGCTTCTGAAGCGATTATTTAAGTAAGCTTTAATGTTGTGTTTTGAGGTGATGAATTGCGGGGTGGTAGTGACGACGGGCTATATTTTTGCTGGTGTATCAAATGGTATTCGTGCGAGCAGGGGTTTATCGGTTGAGCCAGGAAAAGTCCATGAAACGAATCTTTAAGCGCTTGAACCGCTCGCGCAAACTGGGGCAGTTTCTGCGCCGCAACATTTTGAAGCCGAAATGGCTTTACTTTCTGCGTTCTAATCCGCATCCTATAAGCGAATATTGCGGTTTCGACCGAGGCACCCCTCTTGATCGTTTTTTTATTGAAGCGTTTCTTGAGAAGGAAAAAATCAATGTAAAGGGACGATGCCTTGAGCTCCTCGACGATAGTTATACGAAGCGATTTGGTTCCGGCCAGGTTATTCAGAATGATGTGCTTGATATAAATCCTGAGAATCCGAATGCAACGATAATTGATGATCTGCGGTGTCTTAAGCACATTAAAAGTGATACATACGACTGCATTATCTTAACGCAGGTACTCCAGTTTATCGATGATGTGGATTCTGCAATAGCGGAATGCTATCGGATTTTGGCTCCGAACGGAGTTTTATTGGCTACGCTACCTGCACTCAGCAGGGCCGATGGCGCCTCTGGAGTTGAGGCTGACTATTGGCGCTTTACAACAGCATCTGCAAAATACCTGTTTTTTAAAGTATTTGAGAAAGAAAATGTTGTGGTCACTTCCTATGGAAATGCCCGTACCGGGATTTTTTTTCTGGCGGGTCTTGCGATTGAAGATGTACCCAAAAGGTTATTCATGCAGGAAGATGGAAATTTTCCAACGATAATAACCGTAACGGCGCGGAAGGTATGAGGCATCGCCTTAAATTATTGCTAAAACCCATTGCCCGCCAATTGCCAATTTATAGAGATTTGCATCGAGAGGCATATCGATTGCTGGGGTTGTACAATTCATTATCAAGCCGTTGGAACAAACAACTCCGTGCGACAGCGCCTATTTTGCTTTATCACCGTGTTGATATGGTGAATCTGGATCCGCAACACTTGTGTGTGCCTCCAAAAATATTTGCGGAACATCTCGCTTTTCTAAAACAGAATTATGAGGTTATCTCACTTCCCCGCTTGGTGGAAAGAGTGAAACATCGCGCGCTTACCGGAAGAGAAGCTGTGATAACGTTTGATGATGGGTATCGTGACAATTTTATCAATGCACTTCCAATTCTTGAGAGGTATGAACTCCCAGCGACTATTTACGTTACAACAGGCCAGCTTGGCCAGCGTGCATCTTTTGCATGGGACATGGAGTATGACGAAAAAGATCGCGCATATTTTTTGAGCAAGACAGAGATTAATGTGCTTGGCAAACACCCTCTTATAGAAATCGGAGCGCATACTCACAATCACTCACGTTTATCCGATCTGTCACCTCAGCAGCAGTTTGAAGAAATGGTAAAAAGTAAAACTATTCTTGAAGAGCTGATAGGGCGCCCTGTGACCTCATTCGCATATCCGTTTGGAAGAGTTTTTGATTACAACAGTATCTCCACAAAGCAGGTAAAGCAAATCGGTTTTACACATGCGGTAGCCAATACACCTCAACTGGTAACAAATGCCTCTTGTCTGGAAGCGCTTCCACGCTTCAATATTCGTGCCTGTTCTGTCGAGATTCTAGGGCAGATACTATTAACTAAAGCTATCTCTTTGCAAAAATAGAAAATAAAAATATGAAGCCTTTGCTTTCGGTAATTATGCCTTGTTATAACTGTGAGAAGACTCTTCGGGAGGCAGTTGAGTCATGTTACGTTCAGGGACTTTTGGTTGAGGAATTTGAAGTCATCATGGTTGATGATGGATCCTCTGATGGAACAAGAGAACTTATGGTTTCACTCGGGCAGAAATATGCGAATATAAAACTGGTTTTTTGTGATCAAAACAATGGGGGTGGTGCTGCGCGTAATACAGCCGTGACTCATAGTAAAGGAGACGTCTTATTTTGTCTGGATAGTGATGATATTTTACCGCCCCAGGTTCTTCAAAAGCTTTATGCATTCTTGGTCAAAGAAAAGTGCGATGGCGTTTTATTTGCTGAAACACAATTCTTTACATCAAATATAAAAAATGTGAAAAAAGTGATAAACAAGCCTTTGGATACCATTGTGTCTCTTGAAGATATTTATCGCAAAGACACAGGATTCCTGACACAAGTTAATTTCATGTACACAAAAAGGGCATTTCAAATAATTGAAGGGTATCCTACTAATCATGGTTTTGATACACAAACCTTTGGACTCAAATTTATTGCAAAAGGTTTACATGCTATCGTTTGCCCAGGCACTCATTATTTTCATAGACAGCACCAAAAAGGGCATCGTTCGTATTATGAGCGGGAATATGAGCGTGGTCTCATATCTATCAATACCTATCTCGCCTTGGAACCCATAGTAGACCATCTACATGATTCTGTTATTGATCTGATGATTCATTTTGACATATTTCTGAAGAACTATCATGGCGCCCAAACGAATCTTTTTGATGCTATTTCTTCCCATGTACAGGCTAATAATCCAGTTAGGCGCGCTGATTCTGATTGTCAGAATTTATTTGCAAAGCATTTCAGAGCAATTTGTAAGTGGATCAATCATGAGGACTATGCCCAAGCACAACAATCCTTTACCGCTTGTCTGCGAGAGGTAAAAAAACTCACTCCTTTGCTGCTTTTTCTTCAGATTCGAATTTCGTGCGGACTTCTCGGAAATCAAGCAAATCGTATTGATGATGAAACCATAGGATACCTTGAGCGCTTTAAATTGTTAAACCACCCAAAATATCGGCGTGTTCCTCCATTACTATTAAAAATATTTAAGGCCATACAGAATGCATAACAGGAATATTTGGAGATACCTTAATTCCATATCAGGGAAAATTAAGCGGCACGTATTATCATGGTTTACTTCACCATTTACGATACGCAATGACAAAGCCCTCTTTGTTTCTGTATATCAGATTGCCCGTGCAAAATATGCAAAGTCTAAAGATTTATATGAGTACACGGAGTATCTCATGCCAGCATGGCAGGAATTTGTATCGGTGATAGAGCAATATTTTATTGGGAATTTGCCATTTTCTTTTCTCCGTCATCGTTTGTTAAAAAGAACGATGTTTGTTCAACTGCCAAATGATTCAACAAAATTACAGAAAAAACTGGTACTTGAGTACTTTGGTATGGAAAAAGCAAAGCAGTTATTGCGAGAGCATAATACTGGGGCGCCAATTCTAAATGATTTTGAATATGTCTCTTCAGGAAATACTACTCATCATCTCTATCATTTGGCAAAGTTTGGAACAGAAAGTGGCTTGCGTATTGAGAACATCAACTCTATCGTTGAGTGGGGTGGCGGGTATGGGAACATGGCACGTCTTGCAAAAACGATAAACAAAGACATGACATATATTATTATTGATATACCAATATTTTCATATATTCAATTTGTCTATTTAAATAGTACTCTTGGCCGAAATGCCGTGGTGTTATGTGAGCAAGAAGCAGGAGTTGAAAAAGGGAAAGTAAATATCGTGCCTCTTCATATACCGCATCTCTTAGCGCTTGTAAGCCAAATTTCTGGGTCAGATGTTTTCCTAAGTACATGGGCTCTTTCTGAGAGTAATCTTAAAACGCAGGAGCTCATAAGAAATCTAAATTATTTTGAAGCTCGGAATTTGTTAATTGCGTACCAGAAGGAGGATGAGTTATTTCCATTTGCGCGAAACGTTGAACATATTTCTGATAGCTATTCGGTTGAGTTTCAATCGGAGACTGAGTATTTAAAAGATAATTACTATCTTTTTTGCAAAAAAATAAGGGATGATTGCTGAGAAGGGATGCAACTTATTTTCTATAACAATGCATATATAAATTCTAATTACCTGTTCTACGTATTTTTATTAAGAGACAGACTGCCCTAAAGGCATGGCGACACTTGGCTATTAAAAATGGCAATAAAGTCTTACATTCGCCATCAACTTGTCCTGTTAATATCTCACCATGATTACGCTTGATCACAATGATGTCATTGGCTTCATAAAACGTCGAAACCGCGACTATTCTAAAAAACTTACCAATTTTTACAACTACTCAAGAGTAGTTTCTCTTGCGTATTTCGAGCGCATGGTGGAGACATACGAGTTTGATTCGATGAGTGTTGCAATAGTATCTGGCGACAAACATGAACCAGAATTACGCCTAATGGAGCCATCATGTGTGGATATTTTTTCTTTCGAAGATGATCAACGCTACGATCTCGATAAACCTTGGGAGGAGGTGTTGCACAATACCCGGCAGTACGACTTGGTAATGGCCAATCAGGTACTTGAACACATTTCAAATCCAAGGCAAGGCTTAATGAATCTGGCAGGACTTGCTCGTAATGGCGGTTATATTTATCTCACAATTCCCACTATTAATTGCATTCATGGAGAACCTTATTTTTATTCAGCAGGATATCACCCGCGTTTTCTTAATCGCCTTGCCGAAGAAACAGGATTAAAAGTTATCGAAGCTGGACATTGGGGATCCCGTAAATATTTACTGAATGCGGTCATTGGTGACTGGCTTACAATACGACAATTAAAACGCGCTTCTCTATTACGTAACCGTTTTCGCTTACGATTACCAGTGGATTTCTGGTCAGATGGACGATTTAATGAGCCGGGAATTATTACTGACTGCTGGGTTTTGCTTCAAAAGCCTGAAAAGGAAACGCTCTGGATTTAGAGATCGCTGATGAATAAAGCTATACCCCCTATCCTCATTATTTATTTTAATCGTCCGCAGGTACTAAAGAAAACGTTACTTGCTCTCGCGCCAGTACAGCCTTCCTCGCTTTTTTTTTCTTCCGATGCGCCGAGAAAAAACGTTCTTAGTGATGTTGCTTTGGTTGCTGAATGTCACAAAGTCGTCGAATCTGTTGTCACTTGGGATTGTGCGGTTCATCATTTGCATGCGGAAGAAAATCAGGGGTGCGATGTGTGGGTGCCAAGATCCATTGACTGGTTTTTTACGCATGTCGAAGCAGGAATCATTCTTGAGGACGACTGCATGATTACAGAAGCATTCTGCAAATTTTCCGCTGAATTGCTTGAGAGATATCGGGATGAGCCGCGCATAATGAGTATTTCGGCGGCCAATTTCCAAGAGAAGAGTTGGGGTAACGGAGATTATTACTATTCTCGTTATCCTGCGATCTGGGGGTGGGCAACTTGGTCTCGTGCATGGCAACATTTTGACAGCCAGCTAGCCTGTGTTGATGCGTTTATTAATTCACCAGCCGGGCTCAACCAGCTACTCACAGATTCATTTGAACGTAAGTATTGGATTCGTTTTTACCGGGGGCTAAAGTCAGGAAAGTATCCTTTTTGGGATGCAAAATGGGTGTTGTCGGTATGGGCCAATGATGGAATATCCATCACGCCAAACCAAAATCTGGTTTCAAACATTGGCTTCGGGCCAGATGCGACTCATACGAAAACCAAGCCGGCAGGTATGGAAATGATCATTTCAGAGATTGCTTCCCCTCTGCGTTCCCCTGAGAATACGCGACAATTTTACGAAGAAGCTGACAGCCACTTATTCAAGGTGCGATATAAACCAAAATTCAAGGATCGCATTATTAGTTTGAAGAATAGACTTTTAGGTTTGATGTCCCTCTTTTTGAAGAGAGTTCCGCGTTTGTGACAAATGAATACGAGAGATAGGTAATAGCAATGATCGTTGTAAGGTTAAAAGGCGGTTTAGGAAATCAACTGTTTCAGTATGCAGCGGGATTTGCGCTTGCCAGGAAAAACGGGGATCAGTTCAAGCTTGATCTATCCGGATTCCAGAATCAGGATAGATCGCGTCCCTATGTCAGAGATGCTGATATTCTGCAATTTTCAATATCATCTCCTATCGCATCCGAAGAGGAAGTACAAAGATTTCGTAATCCTTTCGGTCAAGTTTCGCGGGTACTGCGCGTGATTATGCAGAAAGTCTTCAAGAAATATTATACAGACTGGCATCCTGAAGTGATGAACCGAAAGGGTGACATATACTTGGAAGGTTTTTTTCAATGCGACAAATATTTTGCCGAGTGTTTTGATGAGTTATCCCAAGAATTTTTGCTTCAACCAAATGTGAATGCTGATATAGAATCGATTGCACACTTGATTAAATCGATGCCCTGTCCGGTTTCCCTGCATGTCAGGCGTGGCGATTACGTTTCTGATCCAAAGATCAGTGCTCTTCACAATATTTGTGGCATCGATTATTACGAAACAGCATTGACACGTCTCAAGGATCAGATTGGCCCTTATGATCTTGTCGTATTCTCGGACGACATTGAGTGGGTTCGTCATAATCTGAATCTGAGTCAGGATACCTGTTATATTTCCGGTCAAAAAGGAGTTGGAGGCTCTACAATTAACACAGCTCAGGAGTTAATCCTGATGTCAATGTGTAAACATCATATTATTGCAAACAGCACTTTTAGCTGGTGGGGTGCATATCTTAACCGGACGCCGGGCAAAATTGTTATAGCGCCCGGCCTCTGGAACAGAAGCAAGGATTATTCTCACGAGAACATCATACCTTCCGGGTGGCAGCAGATTCCGATTTTGAGCAATTAAGGTCATAGGAAAATGAAGGTTGTGCCCGTTTCCGTCATCATCCCTTGCTATTGCTGTTCAGAGGTGCTGGAACGGGCTGTTACATCAGTAATTAATCAAACACTAAAACCATTTGAGATCATTCTTGTTGAAGATCATAGTCCTGATGCCCAGGCAACTAAAAATTGTATTTTGCAGCTACTAAGGAAATATTCTCAGAAGGATGGTATTTGTCTTCGTTCTGTTTTTCTTAAATCTAATCAAGGGCCCGCGGGAGCCCGGAATGCTGGATGGAATATTGCTAACGGTGATTGCATCGCTTTTCTGGATGCGGATGATGCTTGGCGTCCTGAGAAGATCGAAGTACAGTATTTATGGATGATTCAAAATCCGGATTACGACTTGTCTTGTCATATATCTACTCTTTTCAGCAGTTATTCCGAAAATTCTCTTGAAAGTAAAGGCCCGGTTTTTTACAGGAGGCTTACCCTTCAGGATATGCTTTTGATGAATTCAGTACAGACTCGGACGGTTATGTTACGTCGCTCATTGGAATACCGTTTTAATGAAGATATGCGTTTTGCCGAAGATTATGATTTATGGCTGAAAATAATCTCGAATGGACATAAAGCGGCTTTAATTGACAGAATTCTTGCATTTTCTTTTCGTCCTGATTTTGCCATAGGTGGACAAAGCGGAAACTTATGGAAAATGGAACGTTCCGAGCTGCAAATATATAGGCAACTGTACACTCGGAAAAAAATCAGTGCATTTACGTTAATTTTTGTTAGTGCATTCTCAATTATTAAGTATATAAGAAGGTTGCTCATTAGAATTTTTGTCTTGTAGTAATTCCATCCTAATATAGATGGATAGAGTATCTTGGCATGCCTCAGACTGAACCGCCCCGGAAATTGTAGAGGCTAATTTGTGTGAGTCAGGACATCATGACGTCCTGACGGGAAAGGTTCCTATAATAGTTTATCTCAGCTTCTGCGGGCGGGATATAGCCTATGGATTC
>JAJDFZ010000050.1 GCA_030269625.1 Oxalobacter sp. OttesenSCG-928-P03
GAAGAGAGGATGCCCGTCTATGAGGCGGCGACGGCAGAGCGGTCGGCGCGGGTGCAGCAGATGATCGCGAAAAAGGAGTGGCGCGGGGTTTGCGGGGAGGTGTTCGGGATGATCTCGATTGCGGATGATGTACTTGCGGGGGGTAATGGCAGGTCGGATGTGCTGTCAAAGCCGTGGGGCAAGTGCACGCCTGAGAAGATGCTGTCGCTGGCCGCCGAGTATGACCTGATCTGCCTGCCGGACCGCCGGATCGAGAATTGCGCGCGCCGCAACTTGACGCCTTTGCGGCGGGAGCTGATCAACCTGAAGGCGCGCGTGGGCAGGGACGATGATCTGAAGGCAGCGTTTTATGTCAACCGGACCTGTGAACTGTATACTGAGTTGTTGAAGATTATTAATGAATAGGTATGCTATGAGATGGATGAACCGGATGAGGGGCTTTCCGGGCGCGGCAGCGCTGGTGGTGGCGTGTCTTTTTTCTCTGGGTGCGCAGGCGGCCTGTACGCAGGCGGACCTGGATGAACGCCTGTCTCCGGCGCTGCAGTACCGTTTGCGCTGTCTTGACGGGGTGGGCAGGCTGGATGTTTTCCGTTCGGCTGCCACGCCGCATACGCAGCGGATTTCTGAGGCGCGTATCGGAAGCGCGAGCCCGAAGCAGGCCGTGACGATTATCTGCAGGGAAACGGAGGCGCTGATTGCGATTGCCGATGATGTGCTGACGGGCGGCGATGGTCTTGGCGAGATAAAAAAGGCCCCCTGGCGCAGTGTGACGCCGGATGACGTGCTCGCAAGGCGCAACGAGGTGATGGGACGCTGCAAGGGACAGCTGCCGTGTTACCAGAAGGCGATGGAGGGGCATGCGAAGGAAATTTCGGCGCTGGACGGCCGCGTGAGGATGGGGCGGATATCTGCCGTGGAATATATTGAAGCGACGCACGGTGTTTATGTCCGGGTGCTGGAGGGCATGCCGGTGAAATAAGTGGCGCCGGACCGGTTTTTACAGGGATAATGGGGCGGCAGTCTGTCGGGCAGGCTGCCGTTTTTGCTGGCCGGGCTTTTTTTGCCGGAGGCCGATACAATAGCGCAGAGGTGATTTTTTTGTTTGTTGAGGGGACTGGCGAGTGCGGGATAAGGGGTTATTGTTGAGAGGACTGGCGGCGGTTTTGTGCGCTTTTTTCCTGCTGGCGTCAGGCCTGGCCCGGGGAGATGTGGTTTCAGGCCGGGATGCGAAGACAGAAAGGGAGCTTTCCGAGCTGTACGGTGAAAGCGTGGGTGACTGGAAGGGCCGCGAGGCGGCACAGCCCCAAAAGGCGGCTGGCGCCACGGTAAAAGAGGACAGGCCCGGGAGGCAGGCCGGGATGCCGGTGAAACAGGAAACGGCAGCCGGTACGGCACAGAAGCCGCCGGTGAAAGAGGCGGCTGCACGGGCGCCGGAAAAAGCGCCTGTATCGGCGATGCCTGCTGCGACGGCAGGGGCAGCAGCGGTGACACCTCCGGCTACAGCCGCAGCAAAACCGGTGGCAGGCTCAAAAACCGCTGCGGCGAAAGGGGCGGCACCGGCAAGGACGCCAGGCACGGCCAGTGCCGTGAAAGCCCCGGCCGGGAAGGATGCCCGCTCGGAATACATGGTGGTGGGCAAGGATGGCAAGGTTGATGATGCCATGACGGTAGAGGCTTTCCGCAAGGGGGTAAAGAAGGGGGATGTGAACGCGATGTTTAACCTGGGCCTGGCTTATGAGCACGGCTGGGGGGTGAAGCAGGACCTGAAGGAAGCGGCAACCCTGTATGCGAAAGCCTCGCAAAAAGGGCATGCCGCGGCACAGCTGAATCTGGGGCTGATGTTTTACCAGGGCCGGGGCGTGGAGATGGATAAAAAACTCGGCATGGAACATTTCCGGATGGCGGCCGGCAAGGGGAATGCCCTGGCGCAGTACAACCTGGGAAATGTTTACCTGCAGGGAAAAGGGGTGACGAAAAACACGAGTATTGCGGCGGCCTGGTTTGCCAAGGCGGCCGAACAGGGGTATGTGAGGGCGCAATACGCGCTGGGCAGCATGTATATCGCCGGGGAAGGGGTCGAGCAGGATGTGACCCGGGCGCTGGACTGGTTTGAACGGGCTGCCGGGCAGGGTCTGCCGGAGGCGCAGGCCGCGATGGGGCTGGCTTATGAGAAAGGCTACGGGGTGAAGGCGGACCATGACAAGGCCGTCCGGTGGTATAACCTGGCCGCGTCGCAGGGTCACCGCGGGGCAGCGCAGCGGTTAAAGGAGATCCGGGGGCTGTAAAAAGGGGCCGTTTGAGCCTGAAAACAGGAAGAAGAGGCGCAGTAAATGCTGCACCTCTTTTTTTATGGCGGCACCGGGTTCAGGACAGGTCGTAGCGTTTGAGGGCCTTGTTGCCGGTAAAGCAGGCGATGATGGTCCGGGTAAAGGCAGGCAGGTCGTGCGGGGCGCGGCTGGAGACGAGATTGCCGTCGACGACGACTTCGCTGTCTTCCCACAGGCAGCCCGCATTGATCATGTCATCCTTGATGGAAAGGGTGGACGTGGCCCTTTTGCCTTTGAGGATACCGGCAGAGATGGGTACCCAGCCTGCATGGCAGATGAAGGCGATGAGCTTGTTTTTTTCGTGCATGGCCCTGACGAGGTTCAGGCAGGCTTCGTTTTTACGCATTTTGTCGGGGCCATAGCCGCCTGCGATGACGATGCCGTCAAGCTGGCCGGCATCCAGTTCGGAAAAGGCGATTTCGGTGGCAGCGCTCATGCCGTTTTCTCCCGTGAGCCCGGTCACGGCGCTGCCGGCAATGACGACAGAAGCCCCGGCTTCCTGCAGGCGGTAGTAGGGGTAGATGAATTCCTGTTCGTTAAAGAGCGGATCGATGAAGACGGCAAATTTTTTTCCGTTGAGGTTGCCCATGGTTTTTTCCTCTCTTGTGTTTTATTTTTTGCCAGTGTAGCGCATGGGCGAACGGGTGTGTTGCGCTGTTTTAAGGGCGGGTGCGTCAGTTTCTGCGAATGGATTCCAAAAGCGTCATGATGAGATTGCTCTGCATGTCGTTTGCATAGGCAAGCATGGCAAGGGCAGCCTGCTGGAGGATGCTGGCGCGGGCGAGTGCGGCGGTTTCGGCGGCGTAGTCGGCGTCTTCGATGCGGCTTCGGGCGGCTGACAGGTTTTCGCTGGAGATTTCAAGGAATTCGATGGTATAGCCCAGGCGGCTTTGCAGGGCGCCGTACCGGGTCTGTTCGCGAACGACGGCATTGATGGCGGCATCGGCGATCCAGATGGCATCCTGTGCGCCTCCGAATGTGGAGAGATCGATGACGGATACGCTTTGCAGCCGGGAGACAGCCGTGGTGCCGCCGGTGCTGTTCAGGCCGGAGTCGTCGGTAACGGAGAAGCTTTGCGAGGAATTGTACGTGATGGCGCCATTCATGACGCCGGTGTCTCCGGCATTTAAGGTGGTTGGCGTGGGGTTGGGCTTGCCGCCAGGGCCGTAGTTGGCGACCGTCATTTCTGCTGCTTCAGAAGTGTTGGTGATGATGATGTCGCTGCCTTTTTCGTGGGTCAGGATAATGCCGCCGTTTTCAGTGTCAACCTGGGCGGTGATACCGGTTTTGCCGCTTTGGGCATTGATGGCGTGGGCGGCTTCGGTCAGGTCTTTGGCCGGGTTGCCGCTGTCGCCGGTGGAAAAGGCGATGGTAACGCTCTTTCCTTCGTCTGTGGCGAGCTGCAGGGAGCCGGACGAGCCGGGGGTGAAGTTGAGATTGACTTCGGTTCTGGCGGAAGCAGAAACGCCGGTTTTGCCTGAAAAGAAGTTGATGTTGTCTGCAATGTCTTTTGCGCTGCTTCCGGCGGAGACACGGCAGGTGGCCTTTCCCACGGCGCCGGCAATCCGGATGGTGCCGCCGGTGACATTGGTGGTGTCACTGATGCCGTTCAAGGTCTGCCGGACCCGGTAGTTGCCGTATTGACTGGTCAAAAAGCTGTTGCTGGTAAAACCGATGGTTTCACCGGCATTGGCGCCGACCTGGAAGATATTGTTGGGCGTTGATCCGTCCAGGATTTTCCTTCCGTTGAAGTTGAGGGACCGGGCGGTATAGTCGAGCTGCTGGAGCAACTGGTTGACCTCTTCCTGGATGGCCTGCCTGTCCATGGGGGAGTTGCTGGCGTTGGATGACTGGACGGCAAGGGTGCGGATGCGCTGGAGCATGTCTTCCATGCTTGCCAGCCCCCCTTCGGCTGTCTGGGCAAAGGATATGGCGTCCATGGCATTACGGGCGCCCTGGTTCATGCCGTTGATCTGGGAAGTCATGCGGCTGGCAATGGCAAAGCCGGCCGGGTCGTCTTTGGCGCTATTGATGCGCTTGCCGGACGCCAGCCGCTCCATGGCCTGCATTGTGGCCGAAGTCGTTGCGTTGAGATGCCTCTGGGCAGACATCGCCGCGATATTGGTGATAGTGATGGCCATAGCACAAATTCCGGCTGCCCCTCCTGTAGGGCGCGCACAAGGTTGATTCCAATTTGTTGCGTTGGTTTGCCTTGTCCGGAATTCAAAAGCCGACCGTCACTTATCTTTTACGGCGCAGGCCGGGGAAAGTTTAGTTTTTTTAATGCCTTTTTCAGGCCGCGCGCGGGGTGCAAAAGCGCATTTTCCGGTGGGATTATGAAGGGTTGTGTGGCATTATTGATGTGTTTCAGACAGCCGGGGGGCTTTTTTCGAGGGAGTGTTTGGATGACAGGATGGGTAAAAGGGATTCGCCTGGCAAAAGCGGTGGCGCTGGCGGCCTTTTTGTGGACCGGTGTTTCGGCGGCGGCCTTTGCCGACGGGTTTGACGTGGGGATGCAGTATTACCGCGCGGGACTGTACGAGGACGCGCTGCCGTTTGTCCGGCAGGCCGCCGAAGACGGCAATGACAAGGCGATGTACCAGATGGGGGAGTTTTATTTTTACGGCTGCCGGGGGCTGGAACGCGACCGGGCAGTAGCGCTTGACTGGTATCGCCGCTCGGCCGAAGCGGGCAATGTGCAGGCATTTTTTACGCTCGGACAGCTGTATTCGCAGGGCCGGGGTGTGGAGCGTGACCGGGCAAAAGCAGCGCGCTATTACTGGGAGGCGGCATCAGCAGGGCATGCCGGGGCGCAGAATAACCTGGGCGCATTGTGCGCCAGGGGGAAAGGGGTTCAAAAGGATGAGGCGCTGGCGGCCGGGTGGCTGAAAAAATCCGCCGGGCAGGGCAATGTGCGGGCGATGGGGAGTTATGGTTATTTCCTGTCAGAAGGCCGGGGTGTGGAGCGTGATGACTGGGAGGCGGTGAAATGGCTGTCCCGGGCGTCTGCAGCCGGTTACCGGCCTGCAAGCGTGCGCCTGGCGGTGATGATGGAAGAAGGCCGCGGAACCCGCCGGGATGCGGGCGGGGCCTTTGACATCCATATGCAGATGGCAAGGGCCGGTTCGCCTCTTTCGCTGTATCGTCTCGGCAGGATGTATGAGCGCGGCGAGGGAACCGCGCAGAACCGGGAAAAGGCGTTTGAGCTGTACACGCTGGCTGCGCAAAAGAACATGCCGGATGCGCAGTTGCGCCTGGGTGAGTGGTATGCGGACGGTATCCATGTGAAAAGGGATGATGCCAAGGCGCTGGAATTTTTCCGCCAGGCTGCCGCCGGAAACCGGGGTGAGGCGATGTACCGCCTGGGACAGTTTTATGAGGCGGGGCGCGCAACAGGCAGGGACAGGGGGCAGGCGCGGATGTGGTATGAGCGTGCCGCGCAGGCCGGGCACCCCGCTGCGAAGGCGCGGCTGGGAGAGGGGCCGGTACAGGCCGGGTTGAACTGATAGCGAGGAAACGATGGGTGATGTGAAGAAACACGGGGACCTGGTAAGGGAGAATTTCGGCTCGCAGGCCGAAGCGTATGTGCAAAGCGCCCTGCATGCGGCAGGGCAGGACCTGGAGATGCTGGAGAAAATTCTGGCCGAATACCCGGAGGCGAATTTCCTGGATGTGGGAACCGGCGGCGGCCATGTTTCGTATCTGGCTGCAAGACATGTGAAGCAGGTGACGGCTTATGACATGAGCGCGGAGATGTTAAAGGCGGTGGAAAAGACGGCCGGGGAGCGGGGGCTTTCGAATATTGTGACGCGGCAGGGCGCTGCCGAGCGCCTGCCGTTTGAGGATGCCTCGTTTGACGTGGTGGCGAGCCGCTATTCGGCGCATCACTGGCATGATGTGGGCCAGGGGGTGCGCGAGATCAGCCGCGTCCTGAAGCCGGGTGGGGTGCTGGTGATGATGGATACCGCCTCGCCGGGGGAGCCGGTGCGGGATATCTTCCTGCAGTCGGTGGAGTATCTGCGGGATATGTCGCATGTGCGGGCGTATTCACCGGGGGAGTGGCTGGCGTTTGTTTCTGATGCGGCGTTAAGGGTCAACGAACTCCTGACGCTCCGTATCCGTTACGATTTTACGTCGTGGGTGACGCGGATGAAAACGCCCGGGCATCATGTGACAGCGATCCGGGAAGTGCTGAAAACAGCGCCGGAGGAAGTGCGGACATATTTCCAGGTAGAGGCGGACGGCTCTTTTTCGATTGATGAAGTGATGCTGATTGCAACCAGGATATAAGACGGAACAGGCATCCATGACAAGGAAAAACGCGCCGGCACGGCTTGAAACAGAACGCCTTGTTTTGCGTCAGTGGAAAAGGCAGGATTATGCGCCTTATGCCGAACTGAATGCAGACAGGGTCGTGATGGCATTTTTCACGGCGACACTGAACAGGAAGGAAAGCGATACCATGCTGCGGTACCTGCATGCGGTGATGGCGCGGCGCGGCTGGGGTATCTGGGCGGTAGAGCGGAAGGAAGACGGGGCTTTTATCGGTTCTGTCGGCCTGCATATCCCGCGGGCGAAGCTGCCTTTTTCTCCCTGCGTGGAGGTGGGCTGGCGCCTGGCGCAGGCTTACTGGGGGCAGGGGTATGCCACGGAGGCGGCGAGGGCGTCGCTGCGCTATGGTTTTGAAGTACTGGACCTGCCGGAGATCGTGTCGTTTACGACGGTATTGAATACGCGTTCGGAAGCGGTGATGCGCAGGCTGGGGATGAAAACAGACCCGAAAGAGAATTTTGAACATCCGGATGTGCCAAAGGCCAGCCCTTTACGGGAGCATTGCCTGTACCGGATAACGCGGCAGGAATGGATGGCGAAAAATCCGGCATGATTGATCAAGTTGTTTTAATTTCATGAAAAATCCGGCTTTTGCCGGTTTTTTTGTTTCTTGCTTCCTTGCTGCTTCGCGAGATGCGCGCCGGGTATGCGTTGAGACTGCCCTGTTGCGGGATTTGCCCGGGCGCGGGTGCTTAAAGAGGTTGCATCTTTCGTCTTCTTTTCTCTTTTTATATTATTTGCTTCTATTTCCCTTGTTTTTATCTTATTTTTATTATTTTTGATGTTTGGGCAAGGTGTGCTTTTCCTGCTTTCGGGTGGCGGCGGTTGCGGGAGAGGGGGCAGGTGTTTTTCAGTTGAAGGCCGGGGGCGCAAAAAGCGCATATCCGCTATTTATGCAGGGGATACAAAGTGTTACACAATGTTGCGGACGGAAACAGTCTGTGCCGCCTATACTGGATCAGTGAATTGTTTCACTTTTACTTTGAAAGGAACAGGTATGAAGAGAATGAACAAGAAAGTGCTGGCCGGGATGCTTGTTCTGGGTCTGGGCGCGGCAGGCGTGGGTGTGACAGCCATGGCGAATCCTTACTGGCATGGCGGCTATGGCCCGGGCCACATGGGAGGCGGCGGACCGTGCTGGGGTTATGACGGCGGCGCCAGCGCCAGCAGCTGGCGCGAGGTGGCGCAGCAGCGGACGGCTTATCTGCATGACAAGCTGAATCTGAATGCGACCCAGGAAAAAGCATGGAAGAATTACCAGGAAGCGATTTCCGCCAATATCAAGGCGGCACAGGAGCGGGAACTGATTGATTATTCGAGCATGACCGCGCCGCAGCGCCTGGAGAAGTCGCAGCAGCTGATGAAGGAGCGTGAAGCGCGCATGGCAAATCACCTGGAAGCGTTAAAGGCGTTTTACTCAACCCTGACACCGGAGCAGCAGCAGATTTTTGATGCGGAGACGGGGCCTGGTCCGGGTTATGGCTATCATCGCGGCGGACGCTGGCATCGTGGAGGCGGCCCGCGCTATTGAGTTTGTTCTGACTTTTTTTGAACGCCAGCCTGATGCTGGCGTTTTTGTTTTGGGGAATGCGGCAGCCCTGTCCTGCCCGGGCGATTCGGGCAGGGCGGGGCTGCCGGGCAGGCATAAAGCGGTTTTTACGGGGGCGTC
>JAJDFZ010000052.1 GCA_030269625.1 Oxalobacter sp. OttesenSCG-928-P03
GTGCCGTATGGGTTTTCTGGATACGGAATCGCGGGAGCGTATCAGAAAGCTGGTTGCGGCAGCCGGATTGCCAACGGTGGCGCCTGATCTGGGACAGGATCGCTGGATCGAACTCATGCAGGTGGACAAGAAAAATGCCGGTGGCGAAATCCAGTTTATTCTGCTCCGGTCACTGGGTTCTGCCTTTGTGACAACGGTGCCGGAAGAGATGTTGCGCGCGACACTGGATGTTTCAGTAAAACCGGCATGACACAACCCGCAACCTGTTCATCAGGTTGCGTTCATGACAAGGGAAAGACATGAATCCATATCAGCTGGCTCCCTACGCCGCCAAATCATCGGAGTCGCGGGGACGCGTATACGATGAGCCGGCACCGGTTACCCGGACTGCGTTTCAGCGGGATCGTGACCGGATTATTCATTGTGGCGCCTTCAGGCGGCTTGAGTATAAAACCCAGGTTTTCGTGAATCATGAAGGGGACCTTTTCCGTACCCGTTTGACACACAGTCTTGAGGTTGCGCAGATTGCCCGCGCCGTTGCACGCAACCTGCAGTTAAACGGTGACCTGGTTGAAGCGATTTCTCTTGCGCATGATCTGGGCCATACTCCTTTCGGGCATGCCGGGCAGGATGCCCTGGATGCCTGCATGAAGGATTACGGCGGATTTGAGCATAATCTCCAGAGTCTGCGCGTGGTTGAGCAACTGGAGCAGCGATATGGCACATTTGATGGATTGAACCTGACATTTGAGACGAGGGAAGGCATCCTGAAACATTGTTCGGAAGACAGGGCGGCAGGGCTGGGTGAGCTGGGATACCGTTTTCTGGAAAATGGTCAGCCATCGTTGGAGGCGCAACTGGCGAATCTGGCTGACGAGATTGCCTACATAAACCACGATGTTGATGATGGTTTGCGTTCAGGCCTGATTTCGATTGCGCAATTGCAGGAAATCGCGTTTTTTGCCCGTCACTGGCATGAAGTACAGGCAGCTATGCCCGGCATCAGCGAGCGCCGGATGATTTATGAAACGACCCGCCGGATGATCAGTGCGCTGATTGTGGATTTGACACGATCATCGCAGGAAAATATCCGGGAAGCAGCGCCATCCAATATCGAGGATGTTCGCCGGGCATCGCAGCTTATTGCTTTTTCGGAAGGGATGGCGGAAGAGGCCGGTGCGCTCAAGCAGTTTCTTTTTCATAATCTTTATCGGCATTATCAGGTCAATCGCATGAGCAGCAAGGCCCGGTTGATCATCCGGCGGCTGTTTCATGTGTTCATGGATGATCCGACACTTTTGCCGCCAGACCACCGCGCACAGGCTGGCAGGGAAGATGACCGGGCACGCCATGTGGCCGATTACATTGCAGGCATGACGGACCGTTATGCCATGCGTGAATACCGCCGGCTTTTCGAGGTGGAAGAGGTCTGATTTTCCGGAGATTATTCGATCTCGGGCTGGACGCTTGAGATGCCGACCTGCGCGCTTCCCTGAGCCAGCCGCACGGTTACGTTTTCCCGTACCGGCAGTTTCTGAGGTGAGCGGATGACGCGCCCCCTTTTATCGGTGATGATGGCATAGCCGCGTTCCAGCGTGCGCTGTGGACTCAGCAGTTCCAGTTGCGCCTCGAGTGATGCGATGTCCTGGCGCTGCCGGGTTACGCTGGTGGCAACGAGCGACATCATCTGGCGTCGCACTGTCTGAATTTGCACGTGGTGCGGCGCCGTGTCCGGCAACTTCCCTTTCAGGCGGGTCTGCAGCTGTACCAATTGGTTGCGGGCATCGGTTGTTGTTCGGGCCGTCGCGCTGGAGAGACGATCAGCGAAGGCGCCCAGGCGGATTTTTTCACGCTGGGTATAGGCGGCCGGGCTGATCAGTCGCCGCGATGCCATGTCCACGCTCTGCCGGGCATGAGCCATGATACGTTCCATCCCGTACTGAAGATCTTCCGCCTGTGTCCGGATGGCGGCGAGCCAGTCCGCCTGTGGCCGGGTTGCCATTTCTGCCGCACCGGTTGGTGTTGGTGCGCGAAGATCGGCGACAAAATCCGTGATCGTCGTATCGGTTTCGTGCCCGACACCGGAAATGACGGGGATGCCGCAGGCAACAATGGCGCGGGCGACAGCTTCCTCATTGAAACTCCACAGATCTTCCATGCTTCCGCCGCCCCGGCAGACAATCAGCACATCGGTTTCGGCGCGGAGAGAGGCTGTCTGGATGGCTTCGGCGATTTTGTTTCCTGCGCCCTCGCCCTGGACAGGCGCCGGATAAAGGATGATGCGGACATGGGGAGCCCGTCTGGATAGTGTTATCAGTACATCGCGAAGTGCTGCAGCCTGCGGGCTGGTGACAATACCGATGGTTCGCGGAAAGACAGGCAGAGGACGTTTTCTTTCTGCCTGAAAGAGTCCTTCTTTTGCCAGTTTTTCCTTGAGGCGCAAAAAGGCCTCAAAGAGGTTACCAACGCCGGCATGGCGGATGGCTTCGACATTCAACTGGTAATCGCCGCGGGCCGGATAGAGCGTGACTGTGGCACGGACTTCGATTTTGTCCCCATTCCTGATATCAAAACCGACAGACTGGGCGCGGCCGCGAAACATGACGGCCCGGACCTGGGCAGCATCATCTTTCAGAGTAAAGTACCAGTGCCCGGAGGCAGCGCGGGTAAAATTGGAGACTTCTCCTGCGATCCAGGAGAGGGCGAAATTTTTTTCCAGCAGTCTTGCCACAGCCTGGTTCAGGGCCGAGACGGTCAGAACCGGAGGAGCGGCAACAGTATTTTCTTCTTTCTGGTCAGGAGTCATCGGATTTGCCGGAAAAGCTTTCCACAATTGTAACAAGGGGAGGTTATGCGGTTGACAGAGAGGTGTCCATACGTTTTTCACCTGGTATGATGAGTCGTATATGAAAAACAAGTGAATGTAAGGTGTTTCCTCAAAAGGGTTTCCCAGTTCCCCGTTTTATTTTGTTTACCGCCTTTTCTCCACAGGGTTATCCACAGCTTTTGGGGTCAGCCAAATTCCTTCATCGATGACACATCCTCAGCAACCCATTTTGGATAAAACTGGGCAACGACCGGCCCGTCTGTCCGGAGGGCATGGCAGCCATCGAGATGAAAAGGCTTTTCGCCGCTTTGCTGGAAAGCGGTTTTTTCGCTCGTATGTTTTTCACCGAAGATCAGGACCTGTACGGCGACATAGGGCAGGAGTTCAATGAGTTCATTCATGTGGGTGCAGCCGGCCGTTTTGCCGAGACGTTCACGAACGCCCTGCCGGAAGTTTTTCAGGATATTGAGACCGATCAGTCGTTGGTACTGCCTTTCAATTTGCTCACAGTAGCCCCCGAATGGCACCTGGTCAAATACCACCAGCACGTCAACGATGTTGGATTGGGAATCGGTTGTGACGCGAATCGAGAGATCGTGTACAGGCCTGTTTGCCGGAATCACAAAAGAGGTGACTTCGAGATCGAAGGGTTTGACATCGGTAAAGCGGGCGTCAATATCCCAGAGCTCATCTTCTCTCAGGTAGAATTCGACATGAAGTCTGCGGGTGTGCTTTAATGCGCGTCGATTGGGTGATTCAGGAAGAGGCATGGTTTATCTTGAAAACGGTTGTCTCGATAAAGGCTGCATCAGAATGATCGTAACCACTTGTGCAGAAAGCAATCTTTTATTTTAGCAGACCCCCCGGATGCTTGCAAAGCCGGGGATTTCGGACATGTAATGGGCGTAGTAAAAAAATCAAATTATTTTTGCCATACTGTTCATTTATACAGTAAAATGACATTTCGTAATTGCCCAATCGATCAATTTTCAGTTTTACGGGAAGACTCTCATGGATGATAAGAAAGCAAATTCCAATCAGGAAAAAAGTAAAGCACTGGCAGCTGCGCTGGCACAGATTGAAAAGCAGTTTGGCAAGGGTTCGGTCATGCGCATGGATGACAGCGCCGTGGCAGAAGAGTTGCCCGTTGTTTCCACCGGTTCGCTTGGACTGGATGTTGCGCTGGGTGTTGGAGGCCTGCCGCGCGGCCGGGTGATCGAAATCTATGGGCCTGAATCTTCGGGTAAAACGACACTGACGCTGCAGGTGATTGCCGAGATGCAGAAGTTGGGCGGGACCTGTGCATTCATTGATGCGGAACATGCGCTGGATGTCAATTATGCGCAAAAACTGGGGGTCAATCTGCATGACCTCCTGATTTCGCAGCCGGATACCGGAGAGCAGGCGCTGGAAATTACTGACGCACTGGTGCGTTCCGGTGCGGTGGATCTGATTGTGATTGATTCGGTCGCCGCTCTGACGCCCAAAGCGGAAATTGAAGGCGATATGGGGGATTCCCTGCCCGGGTTGCAGGCGCGCCTCATGTCGCAGGCCCTGCGCAAGTTGACAGGCAGTATCAACCGTACCAACACGACGGTGATTTTTATTAACCAGATCAGGATGAAGATCGGCGTGATGTTTGGCAATCCGGAGACAACGACGGGAGGCAATGCGCTGAAGTTCTATTCATCTGTTCGTCTGGATATCCGCCGTACCGGCTCCATCAAATCGGGAGATGAGGTGATTGGCAACGAGACACGTGTCAAGGTTGTCAAAAACAAAACGGCGCCGCCATTCAGGGAAGCGCATTTTGACATCCTGTATGGAGAGGGGACATCTCGCGAAGGGGAGATTCTCGATCTGGGTGCGGATACCAAAGTCGTTGACAAGGCTGGGGCATGGTACAGCTATAACGGCGAGCGTATTGGCCAGGGCAAGGACAATGCGCGCAATTATCTCCGTGAGCGCCCTCAACTGGCGCGAGAAATCGAAAACAAGGTCCGTGCGGCGCTGGGTGTGCCTGAGCTGCCCCCTCTTGTTGAGGAAAAGTCCGCCAAGGCTGAAAAAACGGAAAAGGCGGCTGCGGATAAGGCCGCCGGGAAATAAGGGCCTGAAGCTTTTGTCCCATGCAGGATAAAAAACGCACGCTCAGTCTGAAAGCCCGCGCTTTGCGTTATCTCTCCGCACGCGATTACAGCAGGAAGGAGCTTGCCGGCAAGCTCCTTCGCTTTGTCGAAGAGGGGGATGATCCGGATGCGCTTTTGGCCTGGCTGGAGAATGAAGGGTTTCTGTCAGATACGCGTTTTGCCGAATCGCTCATTCGCCGCCGGATGGGGCGCTATGGCAACAGCCGGATCAGGCAGGAATTGCGCAATCACCAGGTAACGGAGACATTGCCGGATTCCGCCATGCAGGAACTGATCCAAAGTGAGGTTGCCCGTGCCTGTGACGTATGGGAACGAAAATTCGGGCAGCGGCCGGCAGATACGAAAGAGCGCGCCCGGCAGATGCGTTTTCTTCAGCAGCGCGGTTTTTCTTCTGACACCATCCGGAAGGTCATGGCGGCAAAGGCCTGAGCTGGCCCGTTATCTCAAGGTGGTTTTCGAGTGGATGCGGTAGGCCACAACAAGGCCGGCCAGACCGGCGGCAATCATGGGAAGAGAGAGAAGCTGTCCGGCAGAAACGGTCAGACCGGCAAATGCCACTTCATAATCAGGCCGGCGAAAATATTCCGTGACAAAGCGTCCCAGGCCGTAAAGCAGGCAGTAACATGCGGTGACAGCGCCCAATGGCCGTGGTTTTCTGGCATAGATCCATAAAATAACGGCCACAAGCAGGCCATCAACCAGTGCCTGATAAATCGGAGAGGGATGACGGGGAAGCCAGTCGATATTGGGCCATATCATCGCCCAGGGCAATGAGGGGTCCGCGATTCGTCCGGGTAATTCACCATTGATGAAATTGCCGATTCTGCCGGTGATATAACCGAAAGTGACCAGAGGAGCAATCAGGTCCAGGATTTCAAGAAAGCCCCGGCCGTTTTTCCGGCCGTAAAGCCAGGCAGCTGCGGCAACACCAAGGGCGCCACCGTGATAGGACATGCCTCCCTTCCATATGGCAAGTATTTCAAGGGGGTGGGAAAAATAATGCGCCGGCGCATAAAACAGCACCTCCCCCAGTCTTCCGCCAAGGATGACACCCGCTACGCCATAAAACAGCATGTCATCCAGGTTTTTTCCTGTCCATCCCGCCCGCGCCAGATGGGGTTGCTTAATACGCAGACGGCCGAAAAACAGAAACATCATGAATCCGAGCAGATACATCAGGCCGTACCAGTGAATGGCGAGCGGCCCGACTTTCAGGGCAATCGGATTGGGAAGGGGATGGATCAGCATGATGTCAGTGGGGGTGAAAAACGCAAAAAAACGGGTATCCAGTGAGCCGCCATCATAAGCTGAAACCGGTTCTTTTTGTTAATTTTGGCGTTTTCCCGTGCGTATCAGACCCGGCAATCAGTACCGGGTTTTATTTGCGTAGGCATGCCGAAGCCATATCAGTGCGCCCAGTATCATGGGGAGGGAAAGCAGTTGTCCGGCAGAGAGGGTGATACCCATCAGCGTGAGTTCATAATCCGGCTCGCGGAAGTATTCTGTGAAGCAGCGGAAAACACCATAAAAGAGGAGGTAGAGGGCGCCGACAGCTCCTCTCGGATGCGGTTTTCTGGAAAAAAGCCATAGCAGCACAAATGAAAGCACGCCATCCACAAGCGCCTGGTACAGCGGTGAAGGATGGCGCGGGAGGATATCCACATTAGGCCAGATCATTGCCCAGGGAAGGGCGGCATCCGCAATACGGCCGTGCAGCTCGCCATTGATGAAGTTGCCGATTCTGCCTGCGGCATACCCCAGCGGAACCAGCGGTGCAATGAAATCCAGAATTTCACTGTAACTCCGGTTATTTTTCCTGCCGAAAAGCCACATGGTGAAAAAGACCCCGAGAAGGCCGCCATGATATGACATGCCGCCTTCCCATACCGCAAATATCTGCAGCGGGTTGTTCAGGAAATATTTCGGATTGTAAAAGAGGACTTCTCCGAGCCTGCCGCCGATAATGACGCCAAGCGCCCCGTAAAACATCAGGTCATCCAGGTTTTTCAGGGTCCAGCCTGCCTGCCTGATATGCGGCTGTTTCAGTCGCAGGCGTCCCAGGAAAACGGCCTGTATGAAGGCAACAAAATACATCAGGCCATACCAGTGGATGGCAAGTGGCCCGAGTTTCAGGGCGACCGGATCCGGAAGCGGGTGAATCAGCATAGAAGAATCGGGGTATGTCTGTTGAGGGCCTGAAAATCCGGAGATTGCCGCGTAAGCGCCAGTTTGTTTTCCGGGGTGTTTTTTCGGGTATCTTAAACGGGAATAGCCGCTTTTTGTGGATTTTATTCTATTTTTGTGAAGAGATTGTCACTTCGGCATGGAAAGGCGGGCCGGATATGGCGCCGGGCCGATTGCTGATGAAAACGGTATATGGTGGCAGCTGCGTTATTTGATCATCCGGTGCCACGCCCTGCACAGCATGTCCTGCGATTTTGCGGCATAGAGATAATAAAGCCACACGATTGCCACAGCGATCATGGGAAGGGAGAGCATTTGACCGGCTGAAATGCTCAGGCCAAGAAAGCTGACATTGTAATCCGGTATGCGGAAATATTCGGTAAAGAACCGGGTGGTGCCGTACAGCAGCAGGTAGACAGCGCTGACGGCGCCAGAGGGATGGGGTTTGCGCGCAAAATACCATAGCATGAGAAACATGAGCAGGCCGTCGACAAGTGCCTGATAAAGTGGCGAGGGATGACGCGGGAGCATGTCAAAATTGGGCCAGATCATTGCCCAGGGAAGGGTGGCATCGGCAATGCGCCCGGGCAGCTCTGCATTGATGAAGTTGCCGATTCTGCCGGCGGCGTATCCGAGCGGGATGAGCGGGGCAATGAAATCCAGGGTCGGCAGGAAGTCTTTCCTGTGTTTTTTTCCGTAAAGCCACATGGCAATAAAAACACCCAGAAAGCCACCGTGGTAAGACATGCCTCCCTGCCAGAGTGCCAGTATTTCCAGCGGATGCGAAAGAAAATAAGCCGGATTGTAAAAAAGCACTTCGCCCAGGCGGCCGCCAATGATGACACCGAGCGCGCCA
>JAJDFZ010000051.1 GCA_030269625.1 Oxalobacter sp. OttesenSCG-928-P03
TTTTTCTGCGCGCCTGACGGGTTGCCGGGACTGCAGTCCCCTGTAGACGGGGGTCATCAGCAGGCCGGTTCCGGTTTTTTCGCTGCATTCGATGAGGCAGAAGAGAAGGGGGACAAGCCAGACAGCCGGGTTGTCGCTCATGAAGGGGCGGCCGTAAAAGGGGTGGGCTCCGGCTTTGGGCTGGCTTGCGATGATGAGGGCATCCAGCGGGTGTGCGCCGAGCGGGACATGGCCGGTGTAGCTGATGGCGCCGTTTTCGCTTTCAAGGCCCAGGATGAGCTGGCTGATGGCCCGTCCGCTTTGCTCATAGCCGCAGACAAGGTGTTCTTCAATGGTGCACGGCAGGACGGGGTGCCAGTCTGATCGGTTGGGGCGGGGTTTTCTGCCCTGATCTTCTTCCCCTTCATTTTTTTCATCCCGTTTTTTCAGGCAGGGACAGCGCCGCTTTTCCGGCGGATAAATCTCCGGGGAGCGGATGGGATGCGGGTCTTTTTTGTGTCCGGGGCCGGGCGCGCGCTGTCTTGCCGGGTTGGGACTGCGCCTGCGTTTGGGGTGGTCGCGCAGGACGATTTCTGCCAGGAGTGTGCTGACGTCAGGGATCATGCCTGAAAAAGGCAGAAGGATATCGTTTCCCTTTGTGACGCGCGCTGTTTTCATGTTTTGTCCGCTTTTCAGGCTTGTGTGGTGAGGAATTAGTCCGTGCGAAAAGAGAAAGATTCCTGCCGCGCGTCGGGTTTTTGTGATGAATCAAGCAGGCGGGATGGGGTGATGAAGCCGGTTTCGGGGGTGATCGCCGTTTTGTCATAAAGCTGTCATATTTGCCCGCTACATTGGTCGTGATTCCAACTGTAATGAAAGGATGTGAAATATGAGAGCAATGACAGGAAAGCTGCTTTTGGCGGCGGCATGTACGATGCTGTGCATGAAAACGTTTGCCGCCGATATCACGGGGGCGGGCGCGACTTTTCCTTATCCGGTTTATGCGAAATGGGCGGAAAGTTACCGGAAAGATTCCGGCAATCGCCTGAATTACCAGTCAATCGGTTCGGGGGGCGGGATCAAGCAGATCAAGGCGAAAACGGTGGATTTCGGGGCGTCTGACAAGCCGCTGGATGCGGCGGAGCTGGAGGCTTCGGGCCTGATCCAGTTTCCGGTGGTTCTTGGCGGGGTGGTGCCTGTTGTGAACGTGGAGGGGATAACGGGAGGCCGGATGAAACTTTCCGGGCCGGTGATCGCCGATATTTACCTGGGCAGGATCACGAAATGGAATGCCCCGCAGATTGCGGCGTTAAATCCGGGGGTGACGCTGCCGGATCAGGCGATTACGGTGGTGTACCGGGCGGATGGTTCGGGCACGTCTTTTTTGTGGACGGATTTTCTGTCGAAAACAAGTCCGGATTTCAGGGAAAAGATCGGTGCCGGAACGGCGGTGAAATGGGTAACAGGTGTCGGCGGCAAAGGAAATGAAGGCGTGGCGGCAAGCGTGCAGCGTATCAGGGGGGCGATTGGCTACGTGGAATATGCATACGCGAAGCGCAATCGTATCGCGTATACGCAGCTGATGAACCGGGACGGCCGGTTTGTGCAGCCGGATGAGGCTTCTTTCAGGGAAGCGGCGGCAGCTGCCGAGTGGAGCAAAACGCCGGGTTTCGGGGTGATCCTGACAAACGGGTCAGGCTGGCCGGTTACCGGGGCGTCTTTCATCCTGATGCAAAAGGTGCAGGCTGATCCGGAGAGAGGCAGGGCTGTGCTGCAGTTTTTTGACTGGGCATTCAAGAATGGCTCAAAGATGGCGTCCGAACTGGACTATGTGACGCTGCCGCCTGCCGTGGTACGGCAGATTCGCCAGGTGTGGAAGACATCGGTGAAAGATGCGTCGGGCCGGGCACTCTGGTAAGACGGTGGCGGGATTGTTGACGGTTTGCCAAAAGGAGGGAGAGATGAGCGTGCCGCTGTCCGCCCTGGATAACCAGGTGATCAAATGTGAGACGGAAAAAAGGGGGGTATCCCGGCCAGACCGGCGAGAGGGTGTCACCCCCTGGCAGGACCGGGTTTTTCACGCGGTAACGCTCTTGTTTGCGCTGACCGTGATCCTGGCGCTGGGCGGCATCCTGGTTTCGCTTCTGGTGGAGTCTGTCCCGGCGATCAGGGAATTTGGCGCGGCGTTTGCCGTGACAGCGGAGTGGGACCCGGTCAATGACAAGTTCGGGGCGCTGATTGCGGTTTTCGGGACGCTGGCCACATCGCTGATCGCGCTTTTGATTGCGGTGCCGCTGAGTTTCGGGATTGCAATGTTTCTTACCGAATTGTGCCCTGACTGGCTCAGGCGCCCGCTTTCGATGGCGGTGGAACTCCTGGCCGGTGTGCCGAGCATCATTTACGGGATGTGGGGAATTTTTGTGCTGGTGCCGTTTTTTGCGGATGTGGTGCAACCCGCACTGACGTTTCTTTTCGGCTGGATGCCGGTTATCGGGCCGCTTTTTTCCGGGCCGATGATGGGGGTCGGGGTGCTGACTGCCGGTGTCATCCTGGCCGTGATGATTATTCCTTTTATTTCATCGGTGATGCGCGATGTGTTCGATACAGTGCCGCCGATCCTGAAGGAGTCGGCCTATGCACTGGGCTGCACACGCTGGGAAGTGATCAGGCGGGTCGTGCTGCACTACACGCGGGATGGGGTGGCAGGCGGCATCATGCTCGGGCTGGGGCGCGCCCTGGGAGAAACCATGGCAGTCACGTTTGTGATCGGCAATGCGCACCGGCTGGCAGTATCGCTTTATGCGCCGGGAAACAGCATTGCCTCGACGCTGGCCAATGAATTTGCGGAAGCCGGGTCAAGGCTGCACGTGTCGAGCCTTTTTACACTGGGACTGCTTCTTTTTGTGATCACATTTGTGGTGCTCTCGGCGGCGAAGCTGATGCTTCTTCGTCTCTCGAAACGGGAGGGGTTGAAATGAAAAAGCAGGTGTCAGGGCAGATTTACCGCCAGCGGATGATCTGCCACAGGATTGGCATGGGGTTGTCGGTCCTGGCGATGGGGCTGGGGATTTTTTTCCTGATGTGGATTTTGGGCACGCTGTTTTTCAGGGGCTTTGGCGCGCTGAACTGGTCGATGCTGACGGAATCGACACCGGCGCCGGGCAGTGACGGAGGCGGGCTTTTGAATGCGATTGCCGGCAGTGTGATGATGGTGGGTGTATCAACGGCAATGGTGACGCCCGTGGGTATTTTCGCGGGGATTTACCTCGCGGAATATGGCGAGAAAAGCGTTTTTGCGAAGGGGGTGCGCTTCCTGGTGGATGTGATGCTGTCAGCGCCGTCGATCGTGATTGGCCTTTTCGTGTATGCCGTTTATGTGATGTATATGAAGCATTTTTCAGGCTGGGCCGGCAGTTTTGCCCTGGCGCTGATCGCGCTGCCCGTGGTAGTGAGGACGACCGACAATTTTCTTTCGCTGGTGCCGGTGGCGCTTCGGGAAGCGGCGTATGCGCTGGGAGCGCCGCAGTGGAAGGTGGCGCTGATGATCCGCCTCAAGGCGGTGCGTTCGGGGGTGCTGACAGGAGTGCTGCTTGCCGTGGCCCGGATTTCGGGCGAGACGGCGCCGCTGCTTTTCACGGCACTGAACAACCAGTTTTTTTCAGCAGACATGAACGGGCCGATGGCGAATCTGCCGGTCGTGATTTACCAGTTCGCGATGAGCCCGTATGACAACTGGCGGGAGCTGGCATGGGGCGGGGCATTCCTGATCACGATGGGAGTGCTGGGCCTGAACGTGGTGTCGCGGCTGCTTTTTGCAAAAAACAGGACAGGAATATGATGAAGGAAAATGAGATGGAAAAGGGCGGTATCGGTATCAGCGGGCTGGATTTTTATTACGGGGATTTCCAGGCCTTGAAGGGGATCGACCTGAACATCGCTCCCGGGAAGGTGACGGCTTTTATCGGGCCTTCGGGCTGCGGCAAATCGACGCTTTTAAGGACGATGAACCGGATGTATGACCTGTATGCCAATCAGCGGGCAGAAGGGCTGATTGCGTTTGGCGGGAAAAATATCCTGGATGCCGGTGTGGATGTGAATCTGCTGCGTTCCCGGATCGGGATGGTTTTCCAGAAGCCGACACCTTTTCCGATGTCGGTTTATGAAAATATTGCTTTCGGGGTGCGCCTGTATGAATCGCTTTCGAAAAAGCAGATGGATGAGCGGGTGGAATGGGCGCTGAAAAAGGCGGCGCTGTTTGATGAGGTCAAGGACAAGCTGCACAAGAGCGGCCTGTCTCTTTCGGGCGGCCAGCAGCAGCGGCTGTGCATTGCCCGCTGCGTGGCGGTAAAGCCGGAGGTGCTGCTTCTGGATGAGCCGACGTCGGCGCTGGACCCGATTTCGACAGCGAAGGTGGAAGAACTGATCGCCGAGCTGAAATCGGAGTACACGATTGTGATTGTGACGCACAACATGCAGCAGGCGGCACGCTGTTCGGATTACACGGCATACCTGTACCTGGGTGAGGTGGTGGAGTTTGACAGCACGGCAAAGATTTTCATGAATCCGGCGAAGAAGGGAACGCAGGATTACATCACGGGCCGTTTTGGCTAGGGAGAAAATGATGACGGGATTGCACTGGTCGAAACAGGTTGATCAGGACCTGGACGCGATTCGCTCAAGGGTGCTGCTGATGGGCGGGCTGCTTGAAAAACAGTTTGAACATGCCATTAGTGCGCTGGACGGGGGCGATGCGGCGCTGGCAGACAGGGTGTCGGCAGCGGACAAAGATGTCAACCGGCTTCAGGTGGAACTGGACAGCGCCTGCACCGAACTGATCGTGCGGCGCCAGCCTGCGGCAGGTGATTTAAGGACAGTTATCGCGACGATGCGGGTAATCACGGATATGGAGCGGATCGGGGACGAGGTGACGAAGGTGGCGCGGGCGGCGAAAAACCTGCAGGCGCGCAACCTGCTGCTTCTGAACCCCTACCGGCCGGTCCGTTTTATTGCCGCAACAGCTGCCAGGATGCTGCACGATGCGCTGGATGCCTATGCCCGGCTGGACAGGGGGCAGGCCGTGCGGGTAATGGCGATGGATGATGAACTGGACGAGGCGTTTCACGAAATGATGCGCAGCCTGGTGACCTATATGATGGAAGAGCCGAAAACCATTTCGCCCTCGCTGGACATGCTCTGGGCGGCCAAGGCGATAGAGCGGATCGGCGATCATGCGACCAATATCGGGGAACAGGTGATTTACGTGCTGGACGGGGATGATATTCGCCACAAGGACCATGCGAAAAAGACAGGAGAGGCCACCGGATGAGGTTTGCGGGTATGATGTGCTCATGTGGGACAGAAATGGCGGGAATATGGCGTCAGACAGGGTAAAGATACTGGTGGTGGAAGATGAGCCGGCGATCATGGCGCTGGTGACTTTTACGCTGAAGGCTGCCGGGTGGCAGCCGGTGATGGCGGAGACATCTGCCGCTGCATGGCATGTGCTGGAGCGGATGACGCCGGATCTGATTCTCCTGGACTGGATGCTGCCGGATGAGAGCGGGATTCGTTTTCTTGCCCGGCTGAGAGAGAATCGCGAGAGAAAGCATCTCCCGGTCATCATGCTGACAGCCCGAAGCGAAGAAGACGACAGGGTGAGAGGGCTCGACAAGGGGGCGGATGACTACGTCACGAAGCCGTTTTCCACGAAGGAACTCGTTGCCCGGATCAATGCGGTGCTCAGGAGGAAAGTGCCGGACAGGGCGAAAAGCCTCCTGAAGCTGGGCAGCGTGACGCTGGACCCGGAGACCCGGCAGGTGACGGCAGGTGAAGCGGTTCTCGAACTGGGCAACGTGGAGTTCCGGCTGCTGCGGTTTTTCCTGTCAAACCCGGAGCGGGTGTTTTCCCGCTACCAGATCCTGGACAGGGTGTGGCCAAACCAGCCTGAAATCGAAGAGCGCACAGTGGATGTGCATGTGCTGCGCCTGAGAAAGGCGATGGGGGATGACGGCTACATGATCCGCACGGTGCGCGGAGTGGGGTATATGGCGACAGACCGGCGGGAGTGAGGGCGGGGCGCGCCTCTTTTTTTGTGCCGTTTCCGGCGCGGCTTTTTCTCCCTTGACGGGAGGGCTTCAGGTATACTGTGGGCTGTTTCCGTATTTGTTTTCCATAGGGTTTAACTACTTATGAATCCCCATGTTCTGTTCTGGATTCCGGCTGCGCTGAGGCTGGCCCTGACCTGGGCCGGTGCCGGTGTGCTCTGGTATTACTACGGCCCGGTTATCGGTCTTTCGGCGGGGCTGCTCGTGATGACAGTGCTGGTCGTGATGCAGCTGTATTTTCTTTCGCAACTGGATATCTGGCTGGATAACCCCAGAAGCGACGCATCACCCGGCGGGTGGGGTGCCTGGGCGGAGATTTACGAGCGGCTGATGCAATTGCAGCGCGATGAGGAAAAGAGCCAGGCAGAGCTGACGGAGTGGCTGGCGCGCTTCAGGCAGGCCATGGCGCTTTTGCCGATCGGCGTGGTGATTGCCGACGATGTGATGTTCCTGGAATGGTGCAACCCGGCAGCGGAAAAGCACCTGGGCTTAAATGAAGTGGAAGACCGGGGCATGCGGATCACGAACCTGGTGAGGCATCCGGATTTTATCCATTACCTGATGCTGGGGCGCTATGACAACCCCCTGCAGGTGACGATCAACGACAGGAAGCTGGTGCTCCAGGTCATCCCGTTTGAAAACCGCCGCCAGATTTTCATTACCTATGACAAGACAGAAGAAGAAAACATCGCGAAAATGCGGCGGGATTTTGTGGCAAATGCCTCGCATGAGCTGAGGACGCCGCTGACCGTGATCAATGGCTTTCTGGAGGTGGCCGAGGCGCAGCCGGACATGGACAGGGAAACGCGCATAGCCCACCTGCAGCTGATGCTTGAGCAGGGATACCGGATGCAGCGCCTGGTGGACAGCATGCTGCAGCTGACAGCCCTGGAGTCGCCGGAAAATCCGGTGGTGAGAGAACCCGTGAATATGCATGAACTGATCCAGGGTGTCTTTGACGAGGCCAACGTGGTATCAAACGGGCGTCATGCCATTTCGCTGGATATGGCAGAAGGGCCGGATACGATGTATGGCAGCGAAGATGAGATCAGGACAGCCTTCTGGAACCTGGTGAGAAATGCGGTGCGCTATACGCCGCCGGGCGGGAAGGTCAACCTCAAGTGGGAAAATACGGAAAACGGCCCCCGTTTTTCCGTGACGGATACGGGTATCGGCATTGCGGCAGAGCATATTCCGCGCCTGACGCAGCGTTTTTACCTGGTGGACAAGACACGCAGCAGGAAGGAGCGCGGTTCGGGCCTCGGGCTGGCGATTGTGCGCCATGCGCTGATTCGTCACCGTGCTGAGCTGAATGTGAAGTCTGAAGCCGGGGTCGGCAGCGAATTTTCGGCACAGTTTCCCAACGAGTCGCTGGTGGCATAAGCCGACATTGCCCCTGGGCGGCAGGATCAAAAAAACAGGCCGGGGAGGAGATTCCCCGGCCTGTTTTTTTGTCAGAACTTCATGTTGCCCTTGATGAGGCCGCCGACGCTTTCATGCCGTTCGGCGCTGCCGTGGGCTTCGGTGACAGGGGAATTGCGCAGTTCAATGCCCATTTCCCATTCGTTTTCACCGTTCCGGTTTTTTTCAATGGCCTGGCTGATTTGCCTGTTGTCGGGCGCTGGTGCATAAACGATGTCGGGGTTGACGAGGTAGCCGTTTCTGGCAGAAGCGCTTCGGGTAGGAAGAGAGGCGCCGGCCGAACAGGTCAGGGAAGACGTGCGCGTGCTGTCTGCGGCTGTGCAGTCGGGTTGCGCCTCGTTTTCGGCTTTTTCAGTATCAAGCGCGGGCGGCGCAGCGAGGTGCTGTGCAAAAGGGGAAATTTCCCCCGCTTCCTGCGCCGGGGCGGGCAGGGCTGTCAGCATGGCCGCAAGGAGCGCAGGCATGACCAGGAACCGGGCAAATGCCGGGGTGCGGGTGCCGGATTGTGATCGGTTTTTTTTCATGCGGGAAGCAGCCTTTTCCGGGAGCATAACATGTTTGTGAGGGCGTGGTGGGCGCTTTGTTTCCC
>JAJDFZ010000053.1 GCA_030269625.1 Oxalobacter sp. OttesenSCG-928-P03
GGCCGGGGGTGTGTTCGTGGGCAGTAAAGCTGCGCCACGCTACGATATGCGGCGCGTTTTGTGGTTTGCTGGCAGGGATTTACTTCCGGGTGCCGCCGCGGCCTTTTTTCTGGAAGACAGAGTCGCTTTCGGCGGCTGGCATTTTTCTCAGGCGGGCTTCGGCTTCGGTGTTGCCGTGGCTGGCGGCGCGGCGGTAGAGGTCAATAGCCCTCGCCCGGTTTTCGGGAACGCCCCTGCCGGCCTCATACAGGCGGGCGAGATTGTATTCCGCCGGGGCATAGCCCTGCTCGGCCGCATACTTGAACCAGTTTGCCGCCTTGATCTCATCCTTTTCAGTGCCGCGCCCCTGGATCAGAAGCACGCCCAGCTTGTTCTGGGCCTTGGGATAGCCCTTTTTGGCCGCCATGTGGTACCAGTACACGGCCTGCTCGTCATTCTGTTTAACACCAAAGCCCGAGGCATACATGATGCCCAACGCATACTGCGCATCGGGCAGGCCCTTTGAAGCAGCGCGGCGCAGGAGCTTGACGGCTTCCTTCGGGTCCTTTTTCACGCCCCTGCCCGAGGCATAAAGGGTGGCGAGATTGTACTGGGCGTCCGGATACTGCTGGGCCGCCGCCATCCGGTACATTTCCGCTGCTTTGGTTTCATCCTTTTTCGTGCCGCGTCCATCGGCATACATATAGCCGAGATAATTCTGCGCGTGGGGCAGGCCCTGCTCGGCCGCTTTTCTTATCCAGTCAAAAGCCTTGGCGTCATCCTGGCTGATATGGTTGCCGATAGCGTACATGAGGCCGAGCGCATACTGGCAGCGCGGGTCATCCTGCTGCGTACCCTGCTGGAACTCGAAAAGCGCGCGCTGGTACTGCTTGTTGCGGAAAAGCTCGACACCGTCGGTAAAGTTGTCAGCCAGCGCCGGGCCGCCCAGCGAAAAGGCGGCGACAAGGCAGAGTAAGCGGATAAAGGCTTTCATGGGGTCTGTTTCGTGATGCCTGTCTATATATATGTAAGTAAGTTCTTGCTTTTTATTGTATGGGCTAACAGGGCAAAAAGGGAGGATTTGTTGTTTTTTTGCCGCATGGCATGGAAAAAGCAGGATGTTTGCTGTGGCTGGCGGCGCGGAAGGAAGGGTTTGGGATGTCAGGTAGCGTTTGCTGAGCCGCCGGCGAAGCGAACGGATCAGCAACACCACACACCCGCATCATCCAAACCAGTAGATGCGGCTAAACGCAAGTGTGATGCACGAACCAACGATGCGCGCCATTTTGCCTTGAATCGTTCGTTTTGCCTTTGGCTCAACAAACGCTACGGGGCCGGGTATGCTGATCGAGTTGCCTAAAAAACAGGCAATTTCGCCTTTTTCCGGATTTTTTATGAAATTTTTTTGCCGGTTTTCTGCCGTGCTGTCATTTTCGCCAAAGCCAGTATTGGCGGGCAATTTCGGGAAATAAGGGGTAAAAATGCCGCTGTTCTCCCTTATGGTTTTTTAAAAAATATGCTAGCCCCGCCCTAAATATTTTTTGTTGCTGTCCGTTAACGATTCATAGCAGCGGACGGCATGAAAGAGCGCAATCCAATGTTGGGAGTCCATTTTCTACCTATACCAGGGACTCTTGCCAATTGGATTAATGGTATTCAAGGAGAACTACCATGGCTCAAATTATTAACACCAACATGATGTCGCTGAATTCCCAGCGTCACCTCAACGGCACCAACAGGGCACTGTCCACCGCAATGGAGCGTCTGGCTTCCGGCAAGCGCATCAACAGCGCCAAGGACGACGCCGCCGGTATGGGTATTTCCGCCCGTATGACTTCGCAGATCAACGGTATGAACCAGGCGATCCGTAATGCAAATGACGGTATCTCACTGGCCCAGACCGCTGAAGGCGCGCTGTCCAAGTCTGAAGAAATGCTCCAGCGTATCCGTACTCTGGCAGTCCAGTCTTCCAACGCATCCAACTCCCCGGCTGACAGGCAGTCCTTGCAGCAGGAAGTCAACGATCTCGTTGCCGAGCTGGACCGCTTTGCGCAGACCACCTCATTCAACGGCAAGAACCTGCTGGATGGCACCATGGGTACCGCCAAATTCCAGGTGGGCGCCAATGCGGGTGAGCTGATTACTTTCGGTGGCTCCAACTTCCGCACCCAGCAGTATGGCAACTATTCCAAGGATGTGGCCAATATTGCTATAGCAAACGGCCTTGACTCGACAAACTGGGTTGATACGACGAATGCTGGAACAAACGGTATTACGGCAGGCAATATTGAGATCAAGGGCTATGCCGGTAAATCAAAAGCGATGGTTTCAGACGGTGATTCGGCCGAGACGATTGCCGCAGCGGTCAATGCCCAGTCTGAAAAGACCGGTGTGAAAGCCACTGCCACGACCAAAGCTGTTCTGACAACTGGTCTTAATGCGAATCCAGGTACCGTTGAAGAGTTTTCGCTCCAGCTGGTTGGCAGCAACAAAAAGGTTGATGACGCAACGGCTCCGACCGAGTTTGTTGATGCGGTTTCGATTACCTTTACGATCGATACAGGGACGGAAGATGATGCTGATAATATGTCATCCAGTACCTATGCCAATGCGATCAGCGAGATCAACAAGCAGTCGGGCAAAACCGGTATCACGGCTGAATGGTACCAGGATGAGAATGGCAAGGGCGGTGTCCTGCTGACCCATTCTTCCGGTGCGGATATCCGTATCCTCAATGACGGTGATAATGATGTCAATCTTGACGTTTTTGATGAAAATGGTGACTTGACGGGGACTGTAGCAACGGTTGCTGGGGGTGCGGATAATGCCGCTGCGGTTGCTGGCAAAGTGGACCTTTATTCCAGCTACAGCTATACGGTCACGGAAACAAATGTCGGCCTGAGTCTGGAAAACGGGGTCTTGCAGAAGATCGCTGACCTGGATATCAGCACTTTTGACGGCGCACAAAAAGCCATCAAGATTGCTGAGGGCGGCATTGACCTGATCAACCGTGAAATGGCGAACTATGGTGCGCTGCAGAATCGTCTGCAATACACCATCGAAAATCTGGAAGTCTCGTCCGAGAACACCACGAACGCCAGAAGCCGCATCCAGGATGCCGACTATGCTTCCGAGACAGCCAACCTGTCACGCGCTAGCATCCTGCAGCAGGCCGGTACCGCGATGCTGGCGCAGGCCAATTCGCAGCCGCAGAATGTTCTGTCACTCCTCGGGTAATGCCTGATACCCGGCAGAGGTTAAGGCAGCGAAAGCTGCCCTGACGACAGAACAGCAGTAAAAGCTGGTAAACGGCAACAGCCCCGGTCCGCAAAAGCGGTCCGGGGCCAAGCCACAACAGGAGATGAATTATGGAAATCAGGACCATTAGCAATGCCATGCCCGCATCGGGAATCAGGCCATTGGCTGACAATGGCCCGGTTCTCCAGCCAGTGGAAAGTGTGGAACAGGTGACCGCGCAGGCGGTTACCCGGCCCTCTGAGACGGAAACCCCCTCTGCCGCCCGCAAGGCGGCAGGGACCGAAGAGGTGCCACAGCGCACGAACGGGAAGGTGAATGTGCAGGAAGAAGCCGCCCCGGCTTCTCAGGCGCAGACGAAGGAGGCAATGAAAGACGTTGTCGCTTCGCTGCAGTCACTTTCCAGAACGAGCGGTCTGCAGTTCGCCATTGACGACGAGTTGGGCCGTGTTGTGGTCAAGGTCATTGATTCTGAAACAGACGAGGTCATCAAGCAGTTCCCGTCGGAAGACGCGCTGCGGCTGGCCAGGACGCTCGGGAAACCGGGCGGTGGTCTGGTTGAGGAAAAAGCCTAGGCTGCAACTCCTTGTGCGAAACCCCCGGTTGCTGATGCAGCCGGGGGTTTTGCTTTTCTTTGCCTTATTCTGTTTTTGCGTTCTGTTCCTCCATGGCGGAGGCCAGCGGATCGGATTCATGGATGGCCAGCAAATTGATTCCCATGGTAAAAATTTTATATCCCCTTGAGGATAAAAACCGGCTCAATGCCTGTTCATCGGATTTGATTTTTTCAATGATCAGTTGCGGTTTCGATTTCTGAATGGTCTTGTCTGCCCCTTCCAGGGCTTCCATTTCCATGCCTTCAATATCAATCTTGATAACATCCACGCGGGGCAAATCCATGCTGTCGATGGATATCATCGGCGTTACCCGGGTATTTTCTTCAGAGTAATCGATAACCTGCCCGATAAATTCTGTTGATTCTTTTTTTCTGATTTCCATGCTTCCAAAGCTGGAAGGCGTGAAATAGTCAGGAACAGGCACATTGATGGTTCCTTTACTGGCCCCTATTGCCGCCCAGAGGGCGCGTGCATTAAAGCAGTTATTCAGGGTAATGTTTCCGGCAAGCGCATAAAAAATTCTTTCCTGTGCCTCGACAGCGATCACGGTTCCCCATCCATGCATGAACTTCGCCCACTCGATAGTGTGCACGCCAATATTCGCTCCGCAGTCGATTGCGACGACACCTTCCCCGAAATGCTGCCTTCTTAATTCCAGTAACTGGAGAAGCAGATTAATTTCCTCAGGGTCAAATGATGATTTGTTGAGCAATTGAAAACCTACGCCATAACCGCCATTACCGACCAGCCTGTAGTCATGCCGGTTTACCAGCATGCTGCCATGATCAGTGGATACCAGGGTGAAGGCAACAGGGCGGAAAGTAAAATTTTTCATCAAAATCTCCTGTGGAAATCCCGTCACGCCAGACGGGATGGTTTGCTGCAGCCGGTTTTATCAACCGGTATTGTAGCGTTTTTGGTATTCCCTGATGTTATTTATTCCCTTTTCTTTGCTTGCCCTCTCCCTGATCCTCATGCGAGAATTGACCGGATTGGCGAGACCTGCTCTCATGATATTTCCTGACAGGGAATCGATGATGACTCCAGTAAAAGTACCGTTATGGCAGCGATGAAACCCGGAAAAAGTCTTTCTTCACGAGAGAAACAGGCCCGGGTTCATTTGCAGCAGGCTTTGGGTTTTATTCATCAGCAACAATTTGACGCGGCAGAAGCCAGTTATGGCAGGGCGATTGCGTTGCATCCGGATTTTGCTGAAGCGTACGCCAGCCGGGGAGCCCTGTATATGCAAATTCGTCAAAATGAGCCGGCACTGGCCGACCTGGACCGGGCGATTGAACTGGCCCCGGATCTTTTTGATGCCTGGTATCATCGTGGCGCGGTTCTTGTTTCAATGAAACACTACAAGGCTGCCCTGGAAAGCCTTGAAAAAGCCCTGCAATTGGACCCGTCATCCGGCGCAGTCTATAACAGCATCGGCATGGCCTTTGCAGGTAATGAACAGCTGGAGATCGCACTGGAATACTTTGAAAAGGCGATGGAGCTGGTTCCGGGAGATGCGAGCGTCTACTATAACTACGCCAGTATCCTGGTCAGGCTGAAACAGCTGGATGCCGGGATTGAATGGTATGACAAGGCCATCGTGGCCAATCCGGATTTTTACCTGGCTTATTATTCAAAAGCTTTTCCCCTGATGGTGCAGGGCCGCTTTGAGGAAGGGTTGCCGCTTTATGAGTTTCGCTCAAAAGTCAGCACCCTCAGAATGAAAAGACCTGATATTCCCGGCAGGCTATGGCTGGGAGAGGAGCCCATACAGGGGAAAACCATCCTGTTGTGCCATGACATGGGGTATGGCGATACGATTCAGTTGTGCCGTTACGCCAAACTGCTGTCACAGGCTGGTGCAAAAGTGATACTGCAGATACCGCCCGCCCTGTCACATCTGATGGAAAGCCTGGAAGGGGTGGATGAATTATTTGTCAGTGATGAGGAACTGACCTTGCAGACTGTCGACAGATTTCCCCCGTTTGACGTGTACTGCCCCTTGATGAGCCTGCTTCTGGCGTTCAAAACCCGTCTTGACACGATTCCTGCCGAAATACCTTACCTGTATGCCGATCCGCAAAAGGTAGCTGCCTGGGAAAAGCGTCTGGGCAGCAAGACAAAACCGCGGGTTGGCCTGGTGTGGAGCGGTAATGCCGATCACTTCAATGACCACAACCGCAGCATCATGCTGGCGCAACTGCTGCCTTATCTGCCGGATAACTGTGAATACATCAGCCTGCAAAAAGAGGTCAGGGATATCGACCGGATCATTTTTTCAGCCATGACGGAGTGGAAGCATTTCGGGGAGGAACTGGATGACTTTGCGGACACGGCGGCGCTTTGCGCCCTGATGGATGTAGTCGTCAGCGTGGATACCAGCGTTGCGCATTTGTCCGGTGCGCTGGGCAGGCCGACATGGGTGATGCTGCCTTTTTTTCCTGACTGGCGCTGGCTGCTGGACAGGAGTGACAGTCCCTGGTATCCGGGCATGCGCCTGTATCGCCAGGGTCAGCGGGGGGAGTGGGGCGATGTGTTCGAAGCGGTTCGAAATGATTTGCTCGAACTTGGCAATGATGACTTCGGTAAAAAGACGGTTATGGCGGTGATGAACCCCGATCTCGATATGTCTTCTCAAAACAGGCTGGCGCAGTCCTGTTTTGAACAGGCCTGTGACTTTCATCATCAGCAACAGTTTGATGCCGCATTGGCCGGTTACAGCCAGGCGATTGACTTGAATCCGGCTCTGGCGGAAGCCTATGCCAATCGTGGCGGCCTGTATCTGGTATCCGGTGAAAATGAAAGGGCGCTGTCAGACCTGAACCGGGCGATTGAACTGGACCCGGATTTTGCAGAGGCATACTCCAATCGCGGTTTGCTGTATCAGCAATCCGGAGAGAACGAGCTGGCGCTGTCAGACCTGAGCCGGGCTGTCGAACTGAATCCGGCTCTCTTTAATGCCTGGTATCATCGTGGCGCGGTTCTTGTTTCAATGAAACACTACAAGGCTGCCCTGGAAAGCCTGGAAAAAGCCCTGCAGTTGAACCCGTCTTCCGCCGAAGTCTATAACAGCATCGGCATGGCCTTTGCGGGTAATGAACAACCGGATATCGCGCTGGAATACTATGAAAAAGCGATAGAACTGAATCCGGATATGGTCCCCGCGTATGGTAATTACGCCACGGCTTTGCTCATGCTGAACCGGTTTGAAGCGGCGATTGAATGGTATGACAGGGCAATCGCACTGGATCCGGATTATTCCCAGGCTTATTTCAACAAGGTTTTCCCATTGCTGCTTTTGGGCCGCTTTGAGGAAGGGCTGCCGCTTTACGAACAACGATTCAAAACTGCCACCCAATCAAAAAAAATTGAGGTTCCGGGAAAGCTGTGGCTTGGAGAGGAACCCATACAGGGGAAAACCATCCTTTTGTGCCATGAGATGGGATATGGCGATACCATCCAGTTTTGCCGTTATGCCAGGCTGGTTGCCGGGCTTGGCGCAAAAGTGATTCTGCAGGTGCCTTCTCCCCTGGCCAGCCTCATGGAAAACCTGGAAGGAGTGGATGAACTGCTTGCGCATAACGAGGAGCTGACCTTGCAGAATCTTGGGAAATTCCCTCCGTTTGACGTGTACTGCCCGTTGATGAGCCTGCCTCTGGCATTCCAAACCCGTCTTGACACGATTCCTGCCGGGATACCTTATCTGCATGCTGATCCGCAAAAGGTTGCGGCCTGGGAAAAGCGTCTGGGCAGCAAGACAAAACCGCGGGTTGGCTTGGTCTGGAGCGGTAATGCCGCACACAAGAACGACCATAACCGCAGCATCATGCTGGCGCAGTTGTTGCCCTATCTGCCGGATAATTGTGAATACATCAGCCTGCAAAAAGAGGTCAGGGATATCGACCGGATCATTTTTTCAGCCATGACGGAGTGGAAGCATTTCGGGGAGGAACTGGATGACTTTGCGGACACGGCGG
>JAJDFZ010000054.1 GCA_030269625.1 Oxalobacter sp. OttesenSCG-928-P03
AAGGACGGGGTGAACCGTCCTTTCAGGAAAACCGCGCGGCATCATTCATCACGGTTTGCCGTTTGTTTTTCCCTTGTTTTCATGGATATTGACCGGTATCTCGGTGACCTCTTCCGGAATATTGGAGAGCACCATCAGGGAAACCCGCCTGTTGCGGGAGCGGCCGTCTGCCGTGGCATTACTGTCTATCGGATTATTGGCGCTGCGCCCGATTGCCACCATCCGTTCCTCGGCCACCCCCTGCTCGACAAAGAGCCTTACCACGCTGCTGGCCCTTGCCGATGACAATTCCCAGTTGGACGGATACTGCACCGAGCGAATCGGCGTGTTATCCGTAAACCCTTCCACCTGGATATCATTGGGTTCATCCTTCAGAATCTGGGCAACCGCCTTTAACACTTCTTCCGACTGGCGGGAAAGCCGCGCCTCGGCAGGCGCAAACAATACACTGGCATTAATCTCCACGTTAACACCGCGGGCGCTCTGTATCACCTTCACCTTCCCCTCATCAATCAGCGGGGACAGCACTTTCATCAGGTCGCGCCCGATTTCCGTCATTTTTTCACGTTCTTTTTTGATTTCCAGGTTCGTTGACGGCTTTTTCCTGAAAGGGCGTGTAATGGCAGGCGGCGCCAGCGTTGCCGGCGGATTTTCATTAATGGCAAAAGTCTGGATATTCTTGACACCGAAAGCCGTGCCAATGGATTGCGTCAGTTCGCGGTACTTGCCTTCATTCACTGAGGAAATGGCATACATCACAACGAAAAACGCGAAAAGCAGCGTGATGAAATCGGCATAGGAAACCAGCCACCTGTCATGGTTTTCATGCTCTTCTTCGCGCTTTTTTCGTGCCATGAACGTGTCCTGACTGTTTCAGAAAAGGCCGATTCCGGCAGAAACGGAATCGCCCGGCTTATTTTTTCTGGGTAAAGATCGCCATCCGCTCGGTAACCATGCGCGGATGCTCTCCCATCAGCATGCCGTAAAAAGCCTCAAGCAATATCTCGCGCTTGGTCACCTCATGCGTCAGCCATGCTTTTAAGCGGTTGCCAATCGGCAGAAAAACCAGGTTGGCCAGCCCCACACCATAAATCGTTGCCACAAACGCGACCGCAATACCGCTGCCAAGCCGGCTCGGATCAGAAAGATTTTCCATCACATGAATCAGCCCCAGCACCGCACCTAAAATACCAATGGTCGGCGCATAGCCGCCAGCAGACTCCCAGATGCGGATTGGCAGCTTTTCGCTTTCTTCAAAAACCTGGATTTCCGCCTCCAGAAGGCTTCTCAGCTTGGTGGGATCCACATTGTCCACCACATGCCTCAGGCCCGAGCGCACAAAGGGGTGTTTCGCCTGGTTGATCTGGTTTTCGAGGGCCAGCGTTCCGTCGCGCCAGGCAATCAGGCTCCAGCGCCCGATATCTGTCTGCAACTGCGGGTAATCATCCTCCGGCGGGAAAAAAACTATCCTGACCAGCTTGAGCCCGCGCCAGAAAACCGAAAAGCCGGACTGCAGGATCACCGCGCCCAATGTCCCGATAAACACGATCACAAACGCCGCAGGCTGCAAAAGCGAAGCAACATGACCGCCTTCGATCAACTGGCCGGCAATAATGCCGCCCACCCCGAGGATAATACCGACTATGCTTCCCCAGTCCACATAAGCTCCTTTAACCTGACACGCATGCGTGCAATTGCCTGGCTGTGCAACTGGCTGACACGGGATTCCGTGACACCCATGATGGCGCCAATTTCCTTCAGATTCATTTCCTGTTCATAATACAGGCCCATCAGCAGTTTTTCCCGTTCAGGCAGGGCCTCGATCGCATCGACCACCGCCTGGCGAAAACCGCTGTCCATGAGCATCTGCAATGGATCTTCCGCTGCTTCCGTAGAGTGACGATCCAGAAAATGCTCACTGGATTCCGCATCAAAGAAATCCTCGTAATAAACCAGCTGGTGACCGGCGCCATCAAAGAGCAGATCCTGGTAGGCCTTGACGGAAAGATTCAGCTGCTTTGCCACTTCGGATTCATTGGGCGGGCGTCCAAGGCGCTGCTGCAGGGTATGGATGGCATCCTCGATCTTACGCATGTTCTGGCGCATGCCGCGCGGCATCCAGTCATTGCTGCGGAGTTCATCGAGCATCGCCCCCCGTATGCGCTGCATCGCATAAGTCTCGAACTGGGCGCCATGAACTTCTTCATAACGGCTGGCAGCATCCAGAAGACCGATCATGCCGGCCTGGATGAGGTCATCCACCTCCACGCTGGGAGGCAGCCTCGCCCTCATCATATGCGCCAGTTTCTTTACCAGGGGCGCATGTTGAATCAGCAGTTCATTTCTGTTGGATTTGCCCTGTATGTTGTACATGCGTCATGCACCAGCCATTTCATACACATTGCTTTGAGAAGGTCCAATGTCAGAAAAAGAGCCCGCGATACGCCGGAATGCAAATGACGACAGGGCCATCGGGAAGGCATCCACCACAGAACGGCCCAGGCTGGCAGCCCGTGCCATATGGTCATCCTTCGGCACATAACCCATGGAATACAGCTGGATACCCAGATAATGTGCAGCTGTCTGCGCCATGTTGCGGAAAATGGCCTGCGAGCGACTTTCCCCACTACCTGATACTAGCACACCAAACGGCATGCGTCCAAAACGCCCGGCCAGCCGCTTGATCAGCATATAGGCATCCTTGATGGATTTTTCCGTATCCTCGACCTGGAGAATCAGCGCGCTCGTTTCCATCGCCATCAGGGGAAACTCGTTATCCTTGTCTAAAAGACCATCGATCATAACCACATCCGCTTCGACCACGGCAGACTCAAAAGACAGATCCAGCCAGTTTGCAAACGATCCGGTGCTTTCGATTTCCCTGGGATGGTGCGCCAGGCACACCACGTCAAAACCCTGCGGCACACGATAAAAGGCATCATCCACTTCATACTCATTGCGCGCCACCTGGGCCAGCGTCGCACTGGGGTGTTCCTGGGGCTGATAACCGCCAACACCCTCGCGGGAACAGGTTGCATCCATCAGTAAAACAGAACTGCCGGAGCGGGAAAGTGAGGCCGCCAAGTTGAAAAGAAGATGATTTTTGTTTCTGTGCGGCAGCGTCGACAAGAAGGTATAAATGCGCTGCCGGGGCTCACCCAGCATCCGCCTTAACCCTTCTGCCTGATCAAACTGAAAGTTATCCACGTCCGGCACCTCCCGCGCGTGCTTTCTTCATGGTCTGGACTGAGTGTGCCACCACCATCGGCAGCTCATCATTATCAAACGTATACGCCCTGGACTGTTTTTTCATGCTGAAAGCATGCCTGATCAGGGCATGCGAATCGGCCACTTCCAGATCTTCCGGCACACGCTGGCCATTGGCCACATAGTACAGCGTCAGTTTCTGGCGGATAATGACATCCAGCAAATTCCCTGTTGTGGCAGCCTCATCGATTTTGGTCATAATGCAGCCGGCCAGCCCGTTGCCCTTGTAGGCGCTCACCACCTCATTCAAGGTTTCCCCTGTTGATGTGGCAGCAAGACAAAGCAGCCTTTTCACATCCTTGCCCGTATTCGACAGCATGGCAATCTGGTCTGCCACCATCCTGTCACGCTGGCTCATGCCAACCGTATCGATCAGGACCGTGTGCTTGCCTCTCAACTCATCAAGCGCAATCCGCAAATCAGCCTGATCCTTGACGGAATGCACCATCACGCCCAGGATTTTTCCATAAATGCGCAATTGCTCAAAACCGCCGATACGATAGCCGTCTGTTGTAATCAACGCCAGTTTCCCGGCACCATGCCGCATCACAAAGCGTGCTGCCAGCTTGGCCGTTGTCGTTGTCTTGCCGACCCCGGTCGGTCCAACCAGTGCAAAGACCCCGCCCTGGTCAAGCAGATCATCCTCGCTGTCAACCGTCACCAGGTTTCTTGCCAGGGCGCGCTGTATCCAGCGCATGCCGCCATCCGCCTTTTCATGTTCCGGCAGATTCTCGACGAGATAGCGTGCCATTCCCGGAGAAAATCCGGCTGTCAGCATCTCGCGCATCAGATCGGCTCTCAGCGGCTCGCGCTCCTGCTTGCTGCCCCAGGAAATTTCTGCCAGCTGGCTTTCAAACATGCTGCGCATGGAACGCAACTCCGTCATCACATGCTTTAAGCGAGTATCGACAACTTCAGGAGAAACCGTGGAACGGGTCGCAGGAGGCGCTGACTTTTTCACGGCTTTTTTCACCGGCTTTGCCTCTACAGGCTGTGCCGCCGGTTCACTCGCAATATACCTGTCGGCAATGGCACGCACCTGCGCAGGCAGGATATCCGGGCGTGCTGCCGCCGCTGCCGGCCGGGCAGGCGCCGGGGCAGGCTTGAGCGTTTTCGGCATGGGAGCGGCCAGCGCTTCCTTTTCAAAAACCGGCGCTGTCAATGAAGACATGTATTCACTGGCCACCGCCAAAATCTCGATATAGCCATTGACATTCCTGTTCGACAGAATCACGGCATCATCGCCGAGCGTCTCCCTGACAAGGCGCATCACCTCGCGGGATGAGTTAGCGGTAAATTTTTTGACGTTCATGCCTGTCCTCCTACGACGGTAGTCACTCTGATAGTTTTGGAATCGGGTAATTCGTTATTTGAAAGCACTCTGAGATGCGGCACAGCGCGGCGCAAAAAGCGCGCTAAAAGCGCTCTCAACGGTCCGGGCACCAGCAGCACCGCCGGATAGCCCATCTGCTCCTGTTGCTGTGCCGCCTGCTGGGTCTGGACCAGGATCGTATCAGCCAGTCCCGGCTCAATCGCCATATTATCCGGCCCGCCGGTCTGCAGCGCCTGTAAAAGCAGGCGCTCAAGCCGCGCATCCATGGTAATGACCGGCAGCTCGTCCGTATTGGGGAAAATCTGCTGCACAATCGAACGTCCCAGCGCAATCCGGATCTGCGCGGTCATTGCAACCGGATCTCTTGCCAGTTCGGCATTCTCGGCAATCGTCTCGATAATCGTGCGCATATCGCGGATATGCACACCCTCTGACAGCAGATTCTGCAGGACCTTCTGCAGCATCGGCAGGGTAATCGTATCCGGCACCAGATTTTCGACCAGTTTCGGCGTTTCTTTCTGCAGGTGATCCAGAAGTGCCTGTACCTCCTGGCGGCCCAGCAGCTCGGAAGCATAGGTCGTAATCAGGTGATTCAGATGGGTGGCCACCACTGTGCCGGCATCCACCACCGTATAGCCCATCGACTGCGCCAGTTCGCGCTGTGTGGCATCAACCCAGGTGGCCGGCAACCCGAAAGCCGGGTCAACCGTCTCCGCACCCTGCAGGGTGCCCGTTACCATGCCGGGGTTAATGGCAAGGAATTGCCCGAGGAAAACCTCACCGCTGCCAATTTCCACGCCCTTTAGCAGAATCCGGTAAGACGAGGGGCGCATTTCCAGGTTGTCACGGATATGCACGGATGGCGCAAGAAAACCGATATCCTGTGCAAATTTTTTCCGGATCCCCTTGATCCGTTTCAGAAGCTCGCCACCCTGCGCCTGGTCTACCAGCGGAATCAGGCGATACCCGACTTCCAGTCCCAGCGTATCAATCGGCACAATATCCTGCCAGGTCGCTTCCTCCACTTCGGGCACCGCAGCCGAAGGCGGCGCTTCCACGGCAACCGCAGCGGAAGGCGCGCCATCTCTGCCTTTCCTGGCCAGAACACTTTCGCCGGCCAGGCGCTTTGACATGATATAGGCGCTGCCGCCCAGCGTTGCGGACAGCAGAAGAAAAGCAATATGCGGCATACCCGGGATCAGCCCCAGACCGCCGACAATCGCCGCCGAGATATACATGACCTGCGGTTTTTCAAAAAGCTGGCCGATCACCTGGCTGCTGACATCTTCTTCGCTGGCCACGCGGGATACCACCACACCGGCAGCCGTTGAAATGATCAGGGATGGAATCTGTGCGACCAGGCCGTCACCAATCGCGAGCAGCATGTAATTATTGATCGCATCGGCAAAAACCAGATTGTGCTGCACCATGCCAATAAAAAGACCGCCCAGGATATTGACCACGGTGACGATAATGCCCGCAATCGCGTCGCCCCGGACATATTTACTCGCACCATCCATGGCGCCATAAAATTCGGCCTCCTGCCCCACTTCCTTGCGGCGCTGGCGCGCTTCGGCCTCACCGATCAGACCGGCATTCAGGTCCGCGTCAATCGCCATCTGCTTGCCGGGCATCGCATCCAGGGCAAAGCGGGCGCCAACCTCGGCAATACGGCCCGCGCCTTTTGTCACGACAACAAAGTTGATGATCGTCAGAATCACAAAGACCACCACACCCACCGTGTAATTGCCGCCAATCAGGAAGTGGCCAAAAGCCTCAATCACCTTGCCGGCCGCATCCGGCCCCGTATGACCCTCTGTCAGTACCACGCGCGTGGAAGCCACGTTCAGGGAAAGGCGCATCATCGTGCTGATGAGCAGGATGGCGGGAAATGCCATGAAATCAAGCGGCTTGACCGTATAAAGACTGGTCAGAAGAACAATGATCGACAACGCGATATTGAACGTAAAAAACATATCCAGCAAAAATGGCGGCAGCGGCAGCACCATCATCGCCAGCATCATGACAATCAGAATCGGCGCGGCCAGAGCCCGCGTATTCTGGCTTGTCATCCATGATGGCAGCGTCAGAGACCTCATACAGCAGCTCCTTGTTCAGACAACATGACCGGCTCGCGCGGTTTGTTATGGGGGTCCAGATGCGCCGGCACCTCGATCTTCTTCGGTTTTGCCGGACGCTTGCCGCCCATGCGGTTAAAGACACGAAGCTGGTACACGTAAGCCAGCACCTCGGCAACAGCGTTATAAAGCGTCTCGGGAATCTGGTCGCCCAGTTCAGTATGGCTGTAAAGCGCACGTGCCAGCGGCGGCGCTTCCAGCATCGGGACATTATGTTCTGCCGCCACTTCACGAATCCGCGCGGCAATAATGCCCATGCCCTTGGCTACGACAACCGGCGCACCCATCGAACCTTCCTTGTAGGAAAGCGCCACGGAATAACGTGTCGGGTTCGTTACAACCACATCCGCCTTCGGCACTTCCGCCATCATCCGTCTTCTTGCAATCTCACGCTGCTGCTGGCGAATCTTCGCCTTGATCTGCGGATTACCCTCCGAATCCTTGTGTTCCTGGCGAACCTCTTCCTTCGTCATTTTCAGCTTGTGGGCGTAATGCCACATCTGGTAAGGCGCATCAATCGCGGCAATAATCACCAGCGCCCCCACTGTCGCAAGAAAGGTCGTCAGGATAATCCCGCCCATGTGTTCCATGCCCGACTTGACCGGCTGCATGCCGAGTGACATGATGCCGT
>JAJDFZ010000055.1 GCA_030269625.1 Oxalobacter sp. OttesenSCG-928-P03
TATCTTGCTGGGCTGGATGCCTCTACGCGAAATGTGGAGCTTGATCGGCTTTCTAAAGTCTTTCTTAAATCCACGGTGATGGAGTGAAACTGGTCGCAAAAGACTGTTCGCCTTTTGAGCCTCAACCGACAGCGGCAGAGGCCTCTTGGTTACGTCATTTGATCGCTAAAGTGTCGGCAAACAATTTCGTTGTTCCACTATCCGGTAATCGTCATGAAGATGAGCCAATCGTTTATTGTGATTGGGATGGCACGTGGTGGGCTGGGCGCTATGTCGGAACACTATCCTTTGAAGGAAGAAGCCTGACAATTATGCCCAGGTTTGGCTTGGCAACATTGAGAAGCTGGCTTTTTGAGGCAACTTCAGTTGTATTGACTGATGTTTCTGGGCAGTTGCAGGAGAGTGAATTTTTTATCGCTCAGTTGCTTGCATCCGTCTGGGTGCATGGATTTATTGACGCAGCAAGGCATGGATTGCCGGCGCTTCGCCGCAATGTTTCCACGAAAGACTCAACAATTCGTGGTCGACTTGATATAGCGAACTCCATACCCCTATTTGCTGCCCGTCAAGGTCAGGTGATATCAATTCGTTCTGAGAAATCACTGGATCATGCTGTTTCCGAGGCTATAGTTGCGGCCTATGAGGTTCTGCGTCGCTGGCTTGCTATACCCGACGAGCGATGGATGCCTGCTCGAGCAAAAGAACTTATCCCCCACTTAATCGCGATTACAGGCCCGCGCCCTCGTGTCCCAACAAAGGCTGAGCTTGACAGGATACGCTATACACCTATCACAGCCGGTTTCGCGCCTATTGCTGAGTTGTCTCGGCAGATTGCCAATCGCAGAGGGCTTGCAACGAACATCAATGCTGCTGGGGAGACAAAAGGGGTCTTGCTTGACGTTGCCGAGCTTTGGGAAATGTATGTGCTAAACATACTTCGAAAATCTGCGGCCCCCTTTGTTGTCACACATGGAACACGCGAGGTGAGTGCAACTAAAAAGCTACTTCAGAGTGATGTCTCGGAACAAAATATTGGCACCTTGATTCCTGATGCGATTCTTCACAATAACTCAATTGTCAGAGGTGTTGTTGATGCCAAATATAAGTCGCTTCACCCCTCTGCTCGCTCACCCAATGGGCCACAGCGGGATGATTTATATCAAATGGCGGCATATCTTGGCCGTTTTCAAGCGCCAACGGGGATGACAACATGGGGGCTTTTAGCATATCCACTAGACCCGTCAATGCCTGCTATCCCTCAAGCCGAACAGAATAGTCCTTGGAGCCTTGATAAAAGCAAAAAGATGGGATTTATTACGCTGCCTCATGATTCCACTGATGCAGTGGCGAAGCTGCGCACTTTATTTGCAGAAATGGTAGGGATATAGCACTTAGATTTATATCACTATCGCATATCGGAGGTTAGTCATCATTGCTTTCTAGATAATGCAGTTGTGACCTTACAAGGGATGTATCAAAATGAAAAGCATCCAGTGTGGCAATAGCGCGCTGAACCGCCAGTATTTCAGTTTTATTTTCGGGAGGGTGTCGCTTGAGGGACATACCCTGACGAACCAGCCATCTCTGGGCATCAGCGAGTGCAATGAAGGTGACCCCGGCATTGACCAACTGTGAGGCGGAAATATTTGACAGATACTGGGGGGTTAGGTCGCCCACCTTTTTTAAACGTAGTGCTTTTGCCAAGCTGTAGGCAATATTTTGATTGATTGGGGGAAGCTGATTGTCTTCGGTGGAGATGATTTTTTGGATATATTCTTCCTTGCGACTCCTAATCTCCGAAAGATCATTTGGAAGCTTTAGTTCTCTACAAATCTTACTAAGCAGTTGACTAGCCCGAGTTGCTTTTACACCAATTAATTTTCCGGCTTCCGTGAGGGTTTTTCCTTCTGCAACAGCACGAAGCACACTTTTTGCTCTGGCGTTTGAATACAAGCTGACCTCCTAAATAGTGAGAATTATAGGGTCGCAATGAAGCATATTTTGCATAATAGCATTGGGATAACAGCGCAGGAAGTCACGCAAGGCCTTGATAGAGAGTATTACGCCGTATTTCTTCTGAGTGAAACAACCTCAGCCCCGGCTTTCAACTTGTCCAGATAATCCGCCCATTGCTGCATCATTTTTTTGCGCTCTGGCAGGTGTGCTGTGCGGTTGTACGCGCGGCCATTCGGATCACGGACGGCGTGGGCAAGCTGATGCTCGATCAGGTCAGGGCGGACGTGTAGCACTTCATCCAGGATGGTGCGCGCCATTGCCCGAAAGCCGTGACCGGTCATTTCGTCTTTGCTGATGCCCAGGCGGCGCAGGGCGGCCAGTATGGCGTTATCACTCATGGGACGGTCATTGGACCGGGCGCTGGGAAAGAGATAGCGGCCATGCCCTGTCAGTGGACGAAGTTCTTTCAGGATGTCCACTACCTGACGTGCCAGCGGGACAATGTGCTGGGTGTCTGTCTTGGTGACGGTGTATCGCCATTCAGCGGCATCAAGGTCGATGTCGGCCCATTGTGCGGTTCGTAATTCGCCCGGACGGACAAACACATAGGGCGCAATTTTAAGCGCACAGGCGACCGGAAAAGTCCCCCTGTAGGAATCTATCGCCCGTAACAGTTCTGCCACTTGCTTGGGTTCTGTTGTCGAGGCGTAGTGCTTTACCTTTGGCGGCTGCAATGCATCTCTCATTTTCGGCACGGTGTTGCCGGTGGCAAGACCCATATCCACGGCGTAGTCCATAACCTGGCTGCACAGGGTCTTGATGGCAATGGCCTCTGCCGATGAGTGGTCGGCAATTTTCAGCAGCACTTTTCGGAAATCCGGCGCGGCAATATCTGATACAGGGATGTCGCCAATCCATGGTAGGACGTAGCGAGCCAGTCGGCTTAATACCTTCTGTGAATAGCCGGGTGTCCATGGCTTGGAGTGATTATCGCCGCGAGTCCTTTTGTCGTGCCATATTCTGGCAACGACATCGAAGTTGTTTTCTGCCCGTTCTTTATTGGTGGCCTTTTGTGCCCTCCTTGCCTGAGCCGGGTTGATGCCGGATGCTCTCAGCTTTCGGGCTTCCTCGCGATGCTGGCGGGCTTGTTCCAGTGATACGTCCGGGTACTTGCCAAAGGAAAGGCGATTCTCTTTCCCGCCAGCCTGAACAACTTTCATGTGCCACAGCTTGCTACCGTTGGGATAGACCGACAGGTACAGGCCGCCGCCATCGGATAGCTTGTATGTCTTTTCTTTTGGTTTGGCGTTTCTCACCTGTACGGGTGACAAGGGCTTGATTATCCGGGCCATGGGGCAATTCCTCCTTTGGAACAACGCTTTTTTGGGGCAAAGGATTTCGATTGGGGCAAAAAGTAGGTTAATTTTGCCCCGATAATTCGCGGATGTCAACGAGCCTTATCGGACGATAATGGACGCAAGTCGCCTGTAGATGCTCATATTCTCTAGGTTTTCTGGACTTTGTTGGATGTTAAAAAACAAGTGGATGGGGTGACTGACGGGGATCGAACCCGCGACAACAGGAATCACAATCCTGGACTCTACCAACTGAGCTACAGTCACCATTGGGAAGAGATTATTTTCTGCCGCTGTCAGAAGCAAGCGACGAGCAGAAAATTATACGGAATTTGTCCGGTGCTGACAAGGACGCTTTATCTTTCAAGCAGAATATTGATCTGCTGCACGTCGTTGTCGTTCAGGATGCCGGCGGCATATTTCAGTTTCAGGGCATTCATGATGGCGTCATGCCGGGCGATGGTGAGGTCGCGGCGGGTGGAAAAGACCTGCTGTTCGGCATTCAGGACATCAATGTTGATGCGCACGCCGACTTCGTAGCCGAGCTTGTTGGATTCGAGTGCGGAAAGGCTTGATATTTCTGCCGCTTCAAGCGCCCTGATCTGGGAAAGGCCGCTGTTTAAGCCCAGGTAGGCTTCGCGGGCGAGCTGTGCGGCGTTGCGGCGGGAGGCCACAAGATCGTTTCTGGCCTTGTCTTCCAGTGCGATGGATTCGCGTACCCTGCTGGTGATGGCAAAGCCGGAAAAGATCGGGATGTTCATTTGCACGCCAACCGTGCCGTAGTTGTCTGACTGGATGGTGCCGCCGGTGGATGTCTGGAATTCCCGTGCGGAATTGGTGTGGTTGTAGCCGGCTACCAGGTCAACCGTGGGGTAATGGCCTGCGCGGTTAATGGAAATATCCCGCTTGGCCATTTCCAGTGCCAGTTCGGATGCTGCCACGGCATAGTTCTGTCTTTCGGAATAGTTGACCCAGACATCCATTTTGTTCGGCTCCGGGGCCGCAACGTTGACGCCTTTGCGAAGCGGCGAAAGATTATCCGGCAGCCGTCCAATGATCTGCTGCAGGGCTGCGCGCTTGATTTCGAGGTCACTGGCGGCGGCGTATTCCTGTGCGTCAGCCAGGTCATAACGGGCCTGCGCTTCGTGTACGTCAGTAATTGTTGTGGTGCCGACTTCAAAGCTGCGCTTGGCGGATTCAAGCTGTTCGGCAATGGCGACTTTCTGTGCCTGCGCAAAAACCAGGACGTCCTGGGCTGTCAGGACATCGAAATAGGCCTGGGTGACGCGGATGATCAGTTCCTGCTGTGATGCCGCAAACTGGGCTTCGCTGACGGAAACGGCCAGTTTGCTTTTTTCGTAGTTCTGGTAGCTGGCCCAGTTGAAAAGCGGCTGGGTCAGGTTGACGCCATAGCGTGTTTCGGACGAATGGGGAACACGCTCATATTTTGTCCGGGAATAGCTTCCGGAACCGGCAATCTGCGGCAGGAGCTGCGAGAATCCCTGTACGCTCTGTTCCTGTCCGGCCATCAGCGAGGCGCGGGCGCTCGCGTACTGCGGATCATTGACCAGCGCTTCCTGGTAGATTTGCATCAGGTCGGCAGCAAAGGCGTTCATGGTGAAGGCCAGGCTGATGATCAATGAGAGGATGAGACGGTTTCGCATACGTTTTCCATGCTGTGTTGCCAGATAGTATAAGCCAAGTTCTGTCCGCTTCAGAACCGGAAGCCGGAAATTTTTGCCTGTTCACGCAAAAGCGGCACAGCTGTTCCAAAGAGGCTCAGGGTTTCATAGTGGGCATCGTTGATTTTTCTGATGAGCTGTGTCTGGGTGAAGGGCGCATCGCCAATGAACGCCACGATCCGGCCGCCCGGGTTCAGTATCTCGCGGAAGGTATCGGAAAGACGGTAGAGCGCCCCCGAGATGACGATGACGTCATACGGGGTACCGCTTTTCCAGCCGTTGGCGCCATTGCCGAGTTCAACCGTCACGTTGGCAATCCGGTTTTCTGCCAGGTTTTCTTCTGCAAAGCGCTTGAGCTCGGGCTTGATTTCAACCGAGGTGACGTGCCGTGCCTTGTAGGCCAAAAGGGCGGCCATGAAGCCGGAGCCTGTGCCGACTTCGAGCACGGTGTCAGTTTCCCTGATGGCTGCGGCGTGCAGAACCTGCGCCTCGGTCCGGGGTGTCAGCATGCGTTCATTGTGGATGAGGGGGATTTCGGTATCGGCATAGGCAATATTCCGGTATGCTTCCGGGACAAAATTTTCGCGTCTGATAAAAGCGAAGGCATCAAAGATATCCTGGGAATTGACGCCGGTTGCGCGGATCTGGTTTTCGATCATGTTGATCTGCGCCTGCCTGATATCCAGAGCCGCTGTTTTCAGGCCGGGCGGCGTGAATCTGTTTTCTGCTTCCATGTGGAGACGGGATGGTTTTTCGTGTGTCGGAATCAGCATCGTTATTTCCTCACTCGCAAGTGTAATGTTTTTTGAAAACAAAGGGGATATGCCTCAGTCCGTTTATACAGATGGGACCGGATTTCCTGTCTGCCTAATTTAGGCTTTTATGGATGAGACGGGATGATATGGAACAAGTTGTTACAAAAGACCCGTTCGCGGTATACGGATATTTTGTTTTTGGCGGGGCAAAGGGGAATGCGCCTGTGGCGGCTGTGGTTTATTTGCAACACTTTTCCCGGCAGCCGCTTATGATGAAAAAACGGGTCCCTCTCCTGCCGGGAAAGGACAGGAAAGAGAATGGATTTTCATGTTCTGCCGGACAAAGAGGATATTTTCGGCGGCCTCTTTTGTTGATAAATGGCAGCAGCCCAACAAGTTGTTACAAAAGATGAACCGGATTTGTGACAATTAACAGTAAAATCGGTTTTATTTGTTCCCGGACATCAAATGGATTTGAAGAAACTCAACTGGAAGGGCTTGCCAAAGGGCTTCAAAGACATGCCCAGGAAAAAACGCATCGGGATTGCGGGGGGGATTGCTGTTATTGTCATCCTGCTTGCTGTCTGGTTTTTTTCCAGCGGGAATGGACAGGTCCGGTACAAGACAGCCAAAATCGAGCGCGGAACAATTACGGCCAGCGTTTCTTCTTCTGGTACGGTAAACCCGGTCATCTCGGTGCAGGTGGGTTCGCAGGTTTCCGGCCAGATCATGGAAATCTATATTGACTTCAACAGTGAAGTAAAAGAGGGGCAGCTGATTGCGCGGATTGATCCGGAAACCTTTGAATACAAGGTCCGGCAGATGCAGGCGGATGTGGATTCCGCCAAGGCGCAGGCGATGATGCAGCGCGCCGAGATGGCGCGCCAGCGCGTGAACCTGGCCAATGCCAAGATTGACATGGAGCGCCGGCTGAAACTGGTGGACCGGGGCTTTCTTTCGCCGGCAGAGCGCGATACGGTCAAGACAACGTATGAGGCCCAGTTGGAACTTGTGAAGGTGGCGGAAGCCAACGTCAAGAATGCGGAAGCCTCTGTCAAGCAGAAGGAGGCGCTTTTGGCGCAGGCCAAGG
>JAJDFZ010000056.1 GCA_030269625.1 Oxalobacter sp. OttesenSCG-928-P03
CCGAAGATGCGGTGGAAGATATTTTCCAATTTTATCCGACTCAGGTTGTGCAATTTATAGGTGGCAACAACCTCTACATCAGCTAGTAGGTAGGTCGCGTCTTTCGCCGCATTTGCAATACGGGTCTCAACCTTTCCCCCTGTCACACCAATTTTGTGGATCAGTTCGCGGTGTTCAGCGACGAATGGATGGGTAGACTGACTACGCAACACATAAATGGTGCCAGTTTCGATGTCGTCAGGGGCCGCGACATTACTAAACAGTGGGCCATCGTCCTTGTGAATAAGACGGCGTCCCACAGGCGTATCTCCATCGGGATAGAGCGAACGCGAGAGTGAGCGCAATAACAGATTGCTCTCAGTGTGGTTGTCAAAAATGACTCGCAATCGCGGGTTATCACGCCCATCCTTGGTTGTGTTTCCTTCGAGGATTTCAGCCACATAAGCGATCTGACCGCCAATGATAAAAAAATCGCCCACCTCAATACTGGCGTTCTTAATGAAAGGCTTGGTCATCCAAGTGCCAACCTTGAGACCAGTTCCTGCCTCATCAAATAAAGACTTGAAGTGATCAAAATCCGCACAGGGTTTTCGGTTGGCAATTTCTTCCGCAGCCTTGATTTCTACGTAGGGTCGCACATAGCGTAGAGTGGTAATATCGACAGATTCACTATCAATTCCCAACTCCACCAGAAGAGCATCTTCATCCAGCGTATTTACATCAACTTGCCCTCCAAACACCCCAGAAAGCAGACCTGGGGTATCCAATTCTGCTAACAGTGTTTGTGCTTCTGGTAATTTGCGTAGCTGATCCAAGCGCACGGCATACAGGCGCTCGAAGATATCACGGCCTTCTCCGTGCAAAGGAGCGCGGCCATAAGTCTGATAAAAGCGCAGGACTTCTTCAAAACCAGCAATAATGCGTTCTTCACGCGGGGTCCTATTGGAGACTTTGAGTGGAACAACTTCTACACCTAAAGCATCCAGCAATTCATCATCATCCATTTCAGCCATTGTTGTTCCTTTGCGCCCCCTTAGCTTGAGCACGGTAGCGAGCAAACGCAGCCACACCCTCTGCCATGCGTTTTTCCCATGCATCGGAGGAATTGATGTCTGGCAAGCGACCGCGCTCGTTCTTGAACAACAATGCGCGTTTGGCCAACTCGCGCGCCTCGTCTTCTGAAATACTCACCTTCTTGGCGGCGATACTGGTTTGCACCTGACGCAATGATTTTTCATCCATAGTTTTTGCCAACACAGCATAGGCGGCATCGAATGGGTTGATGCGATCAATCAGATCAATATCCAGGTCGCGTACATTGATAAACTTTCGCACGCCATCCAGCAATGCCGTACTACCTTGTGCCGTGCCAATATCGTTTGCATCAGCCTGTACCAGTGCTAACTTAGCCTGCTGGGTGACGTTCATGGCAGCTATTGCATGCTGTCGGACCGCCTCCTGATCAATTTCACTTAAATCCGGATAACGCTCCTGCACAATTTTACCCATGCGCAATTGAGTCAATTCTTCGGGGAGTATGTTCTCTTGGTCAAAAAGACCTCGCTCCAGAGCCGTTTTGTCCTGCAAAAAACTGGTGACGACTTCATTCAAGTCTTCCTTGCAGATACGTGTTGCTTCTGCACTTTGCGGCGTCACCAGCCCGTTGATCTCCAGATGAATCTGGCCGGTATTCTTGTTCACGCCAATATTGTGACCGCCATCCTTATAACCTTCTTCACCGTAATCAAAGCCTTCCTTTGGACCGCTATTTTTGGGGGTAAACTCATAGCGGGGAGCGAGAACCTGCTCCATCAGTAAACTTGCAGAAATAGCTTTGAGCATATCATTCACTGCCTCGGCTACAGCAAACTGTTCAGCGGCAGGTTCTGCAATCAGATTGGTGAAGCGAGCCCGCTCTTTGCCCTCTGCATCACGTGTGGCACGACCAATGATTTGCACAATTTCTGTCAGACTGCTGCGGTAACCGATAGTCAATGCGTGCTCACACCAGATCCAGTCAAAGCCTTCTTTTGCCATACCCAGTGCGATAATGATGTCAACATGGTCACGATTTTCTTTCTGTGCCGGGTCTTTTAGTGCCGATAACACACGTGAACGGCCAGCCAGATCACTGTCATCCACAAGATCGGCCACTTTCAGCATACGCCCATCTTTGGTCAGAATTTGGTGAAAGCCTGTTGCAGGATCAATTCCTTTCCATTCACCCAGTGAATGCATGATCTCATTCACTTCGCGCTCCTTATCCTTCAGACTCTCACGTGCATTGACATTAGGAATATGGACGATGGTTTTCAACGCAGGGTCTAATACCTTGGCTACGGCATCGACATAGCGGTTCGTATAAAAAAAATAGCCAATATCCAGCGATTTTAGCCAATTGTAACCATTGAGTTGTTCGTAGTAAGTGTAAGTAACTGTCTCAAATCTCGCCTCATCTGCCGGAGCCAATACCGCCTCGCTGTCTCCACGAAAGTAAGAACCGGTCATGGCCACTACATGTACTTTGTCGCGAGCAATAAATTCTCCTAACTGACGGCCCAATACATTGTCGGGATTAGTGGAAACGTGATGAAACTCATCAATGGCGATGAGGCGATTGTCGAATGCTTCGACACCTAATTCTTCTACGGTGAAACGAAAAGTGGCATGGGTGCAGACCAATGCATTCTCTGTGCTCTCAAGAAATTGACGTACTGCATCTACTTTGGACTTAGCTACACGTGGTTCGTCTATACCAGGTGCATTACACAGGTTCCACTGCGGAGCAACCTGCCAATCCCAATAAAAGCCATACTGACTCAATGGTTCATCAGCAAAGCTTCCTCCAATTGATCGTTCTGGTACTACGATGATGGCTTGCTGCACTCCTTGGTTATTGAGTTTGTCCAACGCAATGAACATTAGTGCTCTGGATTTCCCCGATGCTGGCGGAGATTTTATCAACAAATACTGTTCACCGCGTTTCGCATAGGCTCGTTCTTGCATTGAGCGCATACCCAATGCATTAGCTTTTGTCGAAGCACCCGTGCGTGAAGTCGTGATGGAAACCGATGGCACAGTGTAGGTATTGGTTGGGGTATCTCCTAGTTCACTCATGTTCTTTTCTTTCTTGTTGCTTTCTTTTCAAGTACTTTTGCTTGCGCATCCGTCATCTTCGTATACAACTCAAACAATTTTTCTAGCCGCTCCGTATCGTTCCTGAAACGGCGACCGATGTATATACGCTCCAACACTTCGTCGTTCCGTTCGTGTGCGTAACGTAGGTTTTCTGGCATGGAGTCTGGATCGTAAAGGTCAGCAATAGTGGCGGGAAAATGAATCTCGCGTGCCAACAGGATAGCCTCGGCGCAAGCGGTCAAATCAGCTTTATTCTGCTCTGTTAGAAAAGGTATTGGAAATGTATTCCAGCCAAGGGTATTGGAGTACGAAAAATCCGTTCGCATACGTACGCAAACTGTGCCAATCCATACCCAGTGTAGGCGAGAAGCAATCAAAGCCATATTCCAAAGAGGAACGTCATACATGGCAAATGCCTTCTCTTGTATAATACATTCAGGCCCCAGCAACCCAACAGGTAAATATGATCTATTCTCTGAACTTACACGAGGAATAATCAGCGTGCTTATATCACCAGTCACTTGCTCACGAAAACGATATGGTGTCGAGACTAGTTTTTGTGCAGTTGTGTCATTTGTTGCCGCACTTCGGGATTGAGCGACCGCGCGTAGACGTTCTGCCACCAAAGGAATTTTTTCAGCGACCTCAACATCATTTTCTTTAATCCAAAGACAGGAACGAGGTACTGCGTCAATAAATTCTTTGGAACCATATAGCGGTCTAATAAATTGCGCTACCTTCGGAGAATGCTGAAGCATTTTATTTGCCTCATCCATCGAGAAAATTAATGGTGCAGCATAATAAGGATGGTTACCAAACTGCATCGGAGATAAATCTTGCAATGGCCGTGGGCTGGGATGAACCTCAATGTTCGTTGCTGCCACTAAGTATGCATTGATATTTTGGACTTCTTTTAGCTCAACAATATTTTCGTCTTCGCGATCAGCTATAGAGTAAAGTCTCCTTGTTCCGCTGACATCCTTGGAGATACCGACTATTACAACAGTGACACCCGCATTATGGCTAGCAAGATTTGCCCATTTAAATGAGGTATGCGCAAAGGCAATCTGGTTTCCTGTCTGGAATATAAGCGGCCAAAGTATTGGCACTTGCTGCCCCTGGCAGATGGAATTTGTCGCTACAAACGCGGCCGAAGTCTTGGTCTTTGTTCCATAATCAGCGGCTTTCATAAACCAGCCTGCGACATAATCCAATGATTTCCAATTTTTCACACGACCTTCAAAGATGGAACCAAGATCAGCCTTTTGTGCATCTGATTGTCTTTTACTACCCAGATAAGGTGGATTACCACAGATGTACGTCTCGCCTCCTTCATTTTCAAAATCAATTTCCGTCTGATTGAGAGGCGCACCAAATAAATCATCAGCAAGTACCTTTACACCTGTACCTGTGGGGGGGCAGATATTCAACCAGTCTAAGCGCAACGCGTTGCCGCAAATGATCCAGTTCCTTGCGTCCAGCGGTAAAAACTCTGCCAGAGCATCTTTCTGCCCGCGATACAGTACATCGCATTGAAACTCGGCAATAACAAGTGCCAGACGTGCAATTTCTACCGGAAAGTCACGTAGCTCGATACCTCGAAAATTTGTTAACGGTATCTCACTCCTCAAATGTTGCTCGCGGCGGCGGCGGTTGATTTCAGCCTCTATCGCACGCATTTGTTTGTAAGCAATAACCAGAAAGTTTCCGGAACCGCAGGCAGGATCAAACACGCGGATGCGTGCCATACGCCTACGCAAGTTTAGTAATTTGCGTTCGTTTTCACCTGCATCGGCTAATTGTGCGCGTAAATTATCCAGGAACAAAGGATTTAGTACCTTGAGGATGTTGGGCACGCTGGTATAGTGCATCCCCAAGGAGCCACGCTCTGCATCGTCAGCAACCGCTTGGATCATACTGCCAAAAATATCAGGATTGATTTGTTGCCAGTTCAGATTGCCAGCATGAATTAGGTAGGTGCGCGCCATACGCGTAAAACGTGGCACGTCTGTAGCACCTGAGAACAGGCCTCCATTTACATAAGGAAAACCGTTAGCCCAATTCGGCAGGCGAGGTTGAATATTAACTCGATCAGCGACCTTGACATTCATGGCGCGGAAAATTTCGGACAATACGTAATGGGTATTAGAACCATCGCGCTCGCTCATCTGTTCGATAGTCTGGGTAAATAAGCCTGTGCCATTAAAGATGTCTGTGTCTTCAGCAAAAAAGCAGAAAATCAGTCGTGCCATGAAATGGTTCATATCATGGCGACGTTCGTCCGTAGCCCATTCCGGATTTTCGCGCAGCAATTCAACGTAGAGCTTGTTCAATCGTCCAGTAGCCCGCACATCTACGGGGTTGTCTTTGATCTCCTTGATGGTCGAAATCCCTGCCAGAGGCAGGAAAAAGCCGAGGTGATTAGGGAAATCTGGATAGTTGGAGAAAATAAGTTCACCACTGGCCAGTTCTTCGGCCTCAAGAGTCTGCCCATCAGTGGCAAGGATGAATCTGGCTCGAGCTTTCGCAGTAGCCGGACTTTTCCGCAAGGCCTTGAGGGTTTCACTGACCATACCTGCTGGGCAGGCTGCAATATGAATGTTGTTTCGCTGAAGCACACCACCAGGAACGTCTGACGCGTTATTGTTTCCTGTTCGCAAGCGCTTTATCGCCGTATCTTTATTGCCAAAAGCAGCGAGGAAAGCGAACGGAAACTTAACAGCGTCGAAAGGCTGCGATGACAAATCTGATATTGCTGATTCGATTTCAACGGCATTCATGACAAACTTTATCTATGTGATCCCCTTTTCAACAGTTCCTCAACTATCGGCTTGGCACTAGCAAATGCCAATGCTATGCCTTCAAATAACAAAATAGCTGGCCTGCGTAACTGATGATCCTCTCTTAAACTGGTTTTTAAGGGGAAGATTGAATCTGGGTGGTTGGATAATCTTCCACTAATTGCTATGTTTACTTATTATTGTAAGTCACTTCCTTCTCAGCGACGAACTCATCAAATTTTTATCAGTACAACGATTTTCCTTGGGCGTTTTTCTGTAAACATTTGCATCTCCTCCTGATCACGGATCGCATCCACCTACCACGAGACGACATCATTCACAAGAACTGGGGAATCGAAGAAAGAGAGAATATCATTACCCTACGACTTCATAGGATGAATTGGCGGTTTGCCGGTAAGCTGCCATTAAGCAAATCGCCAGCTATTGCTCAAAATAACTTTTACCAATGGAAACAAACTTTTCCCCGCTTTCACTGTAAACATATCGGCGACTGTTTGCTGCATCAAACGCCCGAACACAACCTAAGGAATCTCTGACTAACACCTGCCCTCATTGATCAGAGATTCCCTAGCATTACCACGCTGGACCGTATTGCCAATGAACTGGGTG
>JAJDFZ010000057.1 GCA_030269625.1 Oxalobacter sp. OttesenSCG-928-P03
ATTGTCCGCTACCCTGTCGCCAACCTTGAGTACGCGAATGTTGCCACGCGGATCAGTTGCGGTGACTTCGCCATTCAGCGCTTTTACTATACCCACTGTTGCCATGTTGTTCTCCTCGCTGTTGTTATTGTTACCTGTAAAAATCCTGCTTTTTTCTTCCGGCCTTCCTGTTGCCCCTTCGGGATCATGCAGAAAGCGCCTTCTGTCTTTTCCGGCCGGTGCGTTTGCTCTCCTTTATCCGCCCCTGCCTTTGCTGCCGTTTCCCGCGCTTTACTCGGGATAATTCCTGTTCTGTCCTTCTTCTCCGTTTCGTTAAATGCCCTGAAAAACCGGTTACTGTCAGCGCATTTTTCACATATATATACGAAGTCTACTTTGTTTTGCCTCAGAGAAATATTGTACTGAAGTACTAGTTTTCAAACTTTTTTCAGATTTTTTTAACCTTTTTTGCCCCCCGATGCCGTTTTTTGCTTCAATCCGGCATGTACAGTTACCGATAATAAATAAAAAATTGCCGGAAGGCAATAAAAAAGTTGCAGCTGAGCAAAAATAATTTCCAGGAGGCAAAATCAGGAGTGAGGGAAACCGGGTATTTGACCATGCTGCTGCCTCACCCGAATACCCGCACGATTGTGGATGCAACCCTTCCCGTCAGTACCCTTTATCAGCACCCCCGCACGCCCTCCCGGTTCGCCAGGGGCAATAAACAGCAGGATGGCGCCGTTTGGCTGCCTGCCCTGCTCATTTTTACGCACCATAAAAAAGCACACGGGGTTTCCCCCGTGTGCCTTGTACTGTTGCCTCAAAGAGGCGGGTTAAGGATGCAACCGTTAGAACTTGATTTCGTTGTTCTGGATCAACTGGTTCAGGATCTCCTGCGCCTGATCAGCATGGCTTGCTCCCGGTGTCAGCGCCAGTCCATCCATGTTGATGGTTGCCAGTGCGGTGTAATTGCTGCCGCCGGTTATGCCATTGGCATCCACACTGAGCTGGACCGTCGTGGTACCGTCAGCGTTTTGGGTTATCGCGTCAAACTTCAGATAACCGCCGCTAATCAGGTCTGTGCCATCTCCACTGTACCCGGAGAGGACACCGGCAATATCCAGGACATCCGCATTGACATCGGTTCCCACCTTGCCGACATGGAAGTCGGTGATGATGTCGCCTTTGACAACACCGGTCAGATCACCCGAGACATACTTGAAGGTATCGCTTCCAAGTCCGCCTGTCAGGATATCGTCCCCTTGTCCACCTACCAGGATGTCGTTACCGGTTCCGCCTATCAGGACGTCGCTGCCTGCACCGCCTTGAAGGGTGTCGTTACCGGCTCCGCCTTCCAGGACATCATTACCGGCACCGCCACTAAGCGTGTCATTGCCGGCTCCGCCAAAGAGATGGTCATTGCCGCCAGCACCGGAGAGGGTGTCATTGTTTTCGGTTCCGATGATCAGGTCGGCGCCGCTGGTACCACTGTTGGACGGATTGGTATGGCTGCCCTTGCCGATCTCGATATACAGGTCAGCCGAATCCGTACTGGTGCCATCGGAGATGGTATACGTGAACTTGTCGGTCACATTGTCGGCATAGGTGCCGGTATTGACCTTGTACACGTAGCTGCCATCAGACTCGATATGCAGGGTACCGTACGTGCCTTGCAGCACCAGGCCGCCTTCTCCCATTACCTGCCCGCCAACTTCGGTGAGCTGGACTGCCGCATTGGCAACATCGTTTTCCAGCACATTGCCGCTTGGGGCTGTCGGCACGGCCACATTGATGCTGTGTCCGACATTGGTCCAGTTATGGGTAACCGCCAGTCCGCTCATGCTGGTTGTCAGGTTGCTGTTTGATGACCTGTCATTGGCTGTCAGCCTGACATAGTACTCACCGGACTGGGTGATGCCGTCAAAGGTGAAGTCCTGGTTAAAGCTGCCTGCTCCGGAACTGGTTCTGGCTGGAACCGTCTTGGTTTCAATTGGCGTACCATCCGGCCCATACAGCGTAACGGTAACCGTATCGCCACTCCTGTAAGTGTTGTTGCCAGATCTGACTGTCAGTGATATCGAGGACGGATTATCCGCATCTGCTATGACAGAAATCTTGCTGGAATCAGCGGTTGCATTTCTGTTATAGCCTCCCGGATTGGCATTCCATGTGCCGGAAACAGACTTCGTTTCATACTCATAGTATGGAACACTGGCCGAATGGACATCCTTGACGACGCTGCCCGGAATCTTGTAGGCCACATCATCTTTCGCATCCAGCGTGCTTCCTGTACCGCGCGGGATCGTGTTGATCGTGAGTTCGGCACTGTCTGTGGAGCCGTCCTTGTCGCGGATGGTGTAGGTGATCTTGTCCTGCGCTGATCCTACATCGGTACCCGCTGTCAAGGTATAGGCGCCATTGGCGCTGATGACCATCTTGCCGCCGCTTTCCAGCTCAATCGTTACGGTTGAATCGGCACTGGTAAACTTGTGCTCGACGCCTTTGTAATCCGTAACGGAAACCATGACCTGCCCGCTTTCCAGAGCGCCATCGGCGCCCAGTGAGGACTGGGTTTCGCTGATGATTGTGCTGGATTCGGTCGAGGGAACAACGGTCTCCAAAAGCTTGTCGGCCAGATTGTCCAGGTCTGTTACGATCAGGATCTTGTCATCCGCATCGCCTGTGGCGCCTCCCGGAGTATGTGCAACCGGATTCAGCGTGGAAATTTCCGGTGAATCCTTGCCGATACCCACAGCATAGGCCGTATTGAAGTTGTTATCCACATACGTTTCCCAGGTTGCTTTCTGGGAGGAACTCAACTGGCCTCCACTGCTTGGCTCACCATCGGAGATGAAGTATGCAACCGAATTGCTCTTGTCAGCACCATGGATATTGGCATTGGTCCAGGCTGATTGGGCTGCCGTGATCGCCGAATTGTAATAAGTGCCATTCGCCGGATTCAGTCCTTTCATCCATTCAACAACCGAATCCACGTCAGTAAAGACACCCGACACGTTGCTCATGCTGCTTCCGGAGAAAGTCACTATCTTCAGGGCAAAACCGCCATTGTCGTCATAGGCAGCAACCAGTTTTTCGACTGCACCTTTCAACGCTGTCAGCCTGCCCTCGTTGCTGTTGTAGCTGTCAGCCATACTGCCTGACATATCCAGCACAAAGAGGAGGTTGGTCGCGCCGCCGGTGGAATACCCTTCCTGGATCTCGACGGTGGCATTTTTCGCATCCGGACCATCGTCAACGATACCGATGGTCGCCGAAGCGTTGCCGGTAAGGCCTTCCTTGTCGGTGACAGTCACGGTAAAGCTGCTGGAGCCGGGTGCATCATTCACGTTGTCAATCCTGCCGGACAGGATGTACTCGTAAGAGATCACACCATTGTCGTATCCGGTGATCAGCAGGGTGCCATGATCAACAGGAACTTCCTGACCTACCAAGCCTGCAAGTCCTTTGCTCATGTCCAGCGCCTTGTCACCAATCTTGATTCCGGCGATGTCATCCAGGCCATTCGGATCGCTGATGGTGATGGTGCCTTTCGATACCGCACCGCTTTCCGAAGCAAGGTCAACTTCCTTGACATCCGGTCCCGGTGTCACGCTGACAGCTGGCGGCTCATTGCCTTTTTCAACCAGGAAGTTGATCGGCGTGGTGCTGGAGGCCACGTCACCATCAGCGTCCGTGATCTGGACGTAAAGGTTCAGGGCTGCATCACGTGCCGCATCGGTGCCGGAGATGAATTTGACTTCTCCGGTGTCATACAGACGGATGGTGTCGCCATTGATGACCGCTTCGTAGTAGTCATTGCCGCCGGTCCTGGTGGCTTCAACAAAGCTGCCGTCCGCCAGCTTGACTTCGACCTTGGTCACGGTCTTGCCATCGTTTGAGTCGGTGTTGTTGTCAGCACCAAATTTCGGTACCCAGCTGCCAACCGTGGTTTCGGCCGTGCCGGTAACATTGTTGGCGCCATCGGTTACTGTCAGTACCGGCGCATCATCGACAACCTTGATGGTGCCTTCTTTTGCGTCTGAGTCAGCTCCGCCCGGCGCCTTGGCTTCAACTGTGATGCCAAGGCTGGCCTCAAGGCCGGTTCCGGTGTCGGAAGCGTAGGTGTGGCCCAGCTCGTTTGTCAGCGTGTACTCGAAGGTGTACTCGCCTGCGATCGGCTTGTTGTCGGCATCAACTGCCTGTTTGATCACCACTTCACCATTGACTGTCTCGATGGTCGTGTTCAGGTTGTCTGCTGATCCGGCCTTAAGCACGATTTCCTTGCCGTCGATCGTGACTGTAATGGTGGTGTAGGCGTTTTCAACCTTGATGGTGCCTTCTGCCTTGACGTCCGGCGTGCCGGTGCCATCAAGATGCCATTCTCCTGTTCCGCCGGTAAGGGCAGACTCATGGACAACAGAATCTGTCAGTGCAACGGTAACAACCGGCGGTTCGTTGTCGATAACAATTTTGCCTTTGCCGTAGTCACCGTCGTTGTCTTTCATTTCAAAGACAAACTCAAGGTCAACGGAGTTGCCCGTGCTGTCGACAAGATCATAAGCCTTGTGCTGGATGAAGTCCCATTGACCGGCTGAGTTCATGTAGGCCTCAAAAACAACCACGCCGTCAATCTTACCCGTGATGTAGGTGCCATCAGGGTTGGTGTCAAGTACAAGGTCTTTCAGGGTCTGGCCCGTCGGGTCGTTTGCATCGACAACCTTGTAATTGCCCTGCTGGTCTTCCTGGGCAAAGCGGAAGCTGTCAGCAACAATGCCATCGGCACTTGTTGCTCCGGCTGCGCCTTTGGCTTCTCCTTTTTCGTAGTAAATAATCTCGCCCGGATCCAGCACATCAAACTGGATGCCTTTGAGGTTGAAATCACTGTTGTCGGCATCGGAAGCATTCCCGTTCGGTGAGGCTGCAATCACAACGGTGTCAAATCCGCCCATGACCTTGAACAGGTCTGTTGAATAATTGCCGTTTGAGTCTTTTGAGGTGAAGTAGTGTTTGCCAACTTCCACACCATCGCGATAGAAGATCATGACGCCACTTTCCTTTTCTCCGCCGAAGAAAGCATGCAGGTCCAGCGTGACACCAAATGCCAGGCCATCCAGCTCAATATAAAGTGCTTCGGCTGTTTGGGTCTTCGCATCATAGTGAACTTCGTTAAAGCGCTCGTTACCGCTACCCGGAACTCCGGAACCTGTCACGCCGATTCCCTTGTCAGGACGGATGAAGAGGTTGCCGCCAGAGGTAAAGGTGTCTCCAAGGACATTGCTGCTGGTGGTGTTGCCGTCATATTTCACCGTTCCCGAGGTAATGGTCATGCCATTGACTTCCAGGGATGAGGTTGTCTGGTTGGTCTTGCCACCGCTGAAGTCAGTTTTGTCACCATGCGTATAGAAGTCTTCCGGCATGGTCTCGCCCGGTGTCCAGGTAACAGAACCATGGGATTCGCCGCCAACAGGGATGTCATCCTTGACGTTGACGATGACGGTGTCGGAAGCCAGGTTGCCCTGACTATCCTTGATGGTGTACCCAAAGCCGAGGTCGGTAACGTCCACGTCAGAGCCTACGCTGGTGCCGGAAGCATCCAGGTCAAGGTTGCGGTCGTAGTTCTGGCCTTGATGGGTCGCATCCCCGCCGGTTGTATCGTCAATCGGCAGGTCATGCTTCAAGCCCGCATACAGGTCTACTGTATAGCCAACACTGTCATCCGCAGCAGGAGTTTGGGGGTTAAGGGCATTGAGTTCAAGTACGGCGACGTCCTTGCCTTCGGTGTAGCCGGCTGTGCCATCGGTGTTGACGTAACCGATCATGGTCGTGCCGTCTGCCGATACGTGCCAGGAAACGGATTGCCATTCGCCGCCTACCATGGCTTTCAGTGCCATCTGGTCGGCTGTCGGGGCATTCCAGGTGAATGCGCCTTCAGTGGCTGCGCCAAAGCTGCCGTAATTGATGGTCAGTGTGCCGTCGTAGTGGGCTTCGTTAATGCCGTCTTTGCCTGCGACGGCTTTTTCCTGGTAGACGTCCGTGCCAAGGTTGTCCTGCTTGTACGCAGCATCGGATCCCGGGTTGATGATGATGTTGCCACTATCAACCAAGCCCTGAATGTCGGTTTCGGAAACAATCGCACGGTCTCCCGTGGTGGACAGCAGGGTGTTCTGGCCAACGTCGATGGTCAGGCTGGCGTTGCTTGTGTCGCCATCGCTGTCGCTGATGCTGTACGGTACTTTGATGTCTCCACCCAGTTCGCCGGAGGGACGGGTGTAGGTGTAGGTGCCGTTGTCATTCAGTACGAGGGTACCGTAGTCTCCTGTGCCGTCTGTAAGGGTCAGCTTGCCACTCGTTTGCAGCGTCAGGTCAATGGCTGGGCCGCTGTCCGGGGTGAAGGTGATGCTTCCCTTGGTCCAGCTGACGGTTTCGGTCGCCGGTGTATCCGCGCCAAAGCTGTCTGCCGCGCCGGTTGTCTGCGTGCCACCCTTGTTATCGGTGGCCGCTCCGGTCAGGACGCTGCCTTCTACG
>JAJDFZ010000058.1 GCA_030269625.1 Oxalobacter sp. OttesenSCG-928-P03
TCCCCAAGCCGGCTTCGTTACTGGACGTCTCCAATATATACTGTACTGTATTGTCGAAAATGCCAATGAAAAGCCTAACAACACAGACCGCACAGAAAGCCGACCATGACAGACGAAGCTGCAATCAGAACCGAGGCCCTGCAAGACACGGATGAAATGCTCCATGCGCTTATGCAAATATTCGCCGTGCATGAGGCCGCCTTGGAACTGCTGCTTGATATACGCTCGTCAGACCATGATGTTGTGCACGCTGTTGGTGGCGCGCTAAACAATATGGCCGCAGCCAGCAAAGCAATGGTTGAGCTTAGGGACAGGCTGGACGCGCGGGCAGATGCGCTTGGCATGACACGCGTGGATAGGACGCATTGAGACTGAAGAAGAAAATCCCGAAGGGGCTAATTGTATTTGTTGGCGCATTCGAGATACCAAGTGATGGGCTGGACAAGCTGAACGAGTTGGTTGAGAAGATGTATAGCGAGTGAGTGAACGATAATGGCGAAGAAAAAGCAAAATAAAACATTAGAGGAAAACATAAATACACTGGCCCAACTCTTAGCGGCTAACCAGCTTGAGCCATATATTCGTCACATTCGATTTCCAAATTACAAAAACATCTCACCTGGCACGAAAATTGATTTTACATTTCCAATTACAGCTTTAGTTGGTGCAAACGGCACAAATAAAAGCTCTATACTGAGAGCAATTTGGGCTACTCCAGGAAACAACAATCTTGGCACATTCTGGTTCTCGACACATCTTGATCCGATTCTTGAAGAGGGCGGCAGAAGTAGATTTATTTATGGATATCGAAATGAGCATCAGAATAAAATAGTTGAAGTAATAAAAACAAGAATTAAGCGGTCGAAAACGGAAAATCAAGCGGAAGACCCTGATTATTGGGAGCCATCAAGGCCAATCATTCAAGACGGCATGGAACCAATGCCAAAAATAAACCCAGAAGAAGGTGTGCCAAAAGGAAGATCAAGAACCAGATGGAATCTTATTAACAAGAATGTACTCCTTCTGGACTTCAGGGGAATATTAAGTGCATTTGATAAAGTTTTCTATCATGGAGACATTAACAATAATAAAAAATTAGTAAGTCATGCCAATAAAACGGATTTCATTCGATCACGATCAGGCCGCTTAAAAAAATCAATTGAATCTGGAAACAAGAACGATTTTTTTAGAAAAAACCAACGAATCATTAATAATGAAAATTTACTGTTATCAAATGATGAAGTATTTGAAATATCCAAAATTCTTGGAAGAGAGTATTCTGAAATTAAAATAATTCGACACTATTATTTTAATTGTGATGCATATACAGCATTAATAAAAACAAAAAATTTGCTTTACACAGAAGCGTTTGCTGGAAGTGGTGAATTCTCTGTTATTAGGACGGTATACGACATCTCAAGAGCCTCAGATGGATCATTAATATTGATGGATGAGCCAGAGACATCACTTCACCCAGGAGCGCAAGATAGGCTAATGGATTTCTTGTTTTCAAAAGCCATTAGCAAAAAACTTCAAATAATAATATCAACACATTCTTCTGCAATCGTAAGAAGGCTTCCCAAAGAAGCAATAAAAGTACTTACACTAAATCCAGATGCATCAAATATAGAGCTGCTTTCTCAGGAGGCCATTCCAGATCAAGCATTTTACTATTTGGGTGAGCCAGTAAGAAGTAAAAAAACAATTCTTGTCGAGGATATATTATCAAAAGAAATAGTAAGCAAGGTGTTAAGATCAATGGAAACAGGAATATCATCTACATTTGATGTTAGCTTTCTACCTGGAGGAGCAGAAGCCTTATGGAAACAAGCAGCCGCTTACGCGAAAGGGAAAAATAATGATATTTTTGTTCTATTTGATGGAGACAAACGTCCATTGATAGATATTCCAGACCCAAGCAGTATTCCAGCGGCAGAAAACAATAAACTTACAAAAATAATAAAAGATATTGCTGGCTTTGAAATAACATTTGATACTGACTCAAACAACAGAGATCAGCGAACCTTAATGCAACGACAATTTCTGTCTTGGGCAAATAAACATGTTGGATTCTTTATAGATAAAAAAATACCAGAAGCATTTATATGGGATGGTATGAAAAAAAATGAAATAACAAGAAATATTGAAACGAGTAATTCTGATGCTAAAAAGCGATTTGTTGAATTGACAAAACATGATCTTGGTTCAGAGCAAATATCATCCGAAGATATCCTGCAAACGCAAAGGCGCGCCCTTGCAAAAATAGACTTGGAAAATAAAACACTTTCTGGTATAAAAGAATTTATTAATCGTGCCGTAACCATCACCACACAATAATCAATAGTAAACGTGATTAAAGTATTTGATTTTTTTTCTGGATGCGGCGGAACAAGCTGCGGATTTAGACAGGCCGGGCTTGATATAGTATTTGGCCTAGATTTCGATGCTGATTCTGCAAATACATTTAGAAAAAATTTTCCAAGGGCGACATTTGAGTGTGGCGATATTCGCTTAATGCATACAAGTGTTATTTCCCCTTTAGTTCAAGATCGCTCCAACCCTATTTTGTTTTCAGGTTGCGCTCCATGCCAACCATTCTCTCGGCAAAACAGGCAAAAGAAGCAGCAAGATTCCCGCACAAACTTGCTTTATGAATTTTCACGTTTTGTTAAGGATCATCTGCCAGATTACATCTTCATTGAAAATGTCCCTGGCATGCAAAAAATAAAAGAATCTGACGGCCCGCTATGCGAATTCATCAATCTGATTAAGTTGCTTGATTATAAATATGATGTCCAGGTTATTCCCGCCCTTTGGTTTGGCGTCCCACAAACCAGAGAGCGCCTTGTTTTACTGGCCAGTCGTCTTTCTCCTATCTCACTTCCAGAGGCAACGCACGGAGAAGATAAAAAGCCTTATTCAACCGTAAGAGATTGGATAGGAAATTTGCCGCCTATTTCTGCCGGAGAGATAGACGAAAATGACAAATGCCACCATGCAGCAAATTTAACGCCAATAAATCTCAAAAGAATATCCACTACTCCTGAAGGCGGAGGAAGAGAGCATTGGCCCCCGAACTTGTGGCTTGATTGTCACAAAAACCATAAGGGACACACTGATGTATATGGGAGGCTGGCTTGGGATAAACCAGCATCTGGGTTAACCACACGATGCATAAGCTATTCAAATGGTCGCTTTGGGCATCCAGAGCAAAATCGAGCTATATCAGCAAGAGAGGCGGCATGTCTGCAAACATTTCCTGTCGACTTCAAATTTGAAGGAGCGCTAAGCTCAATTGCGCGGCAAATTGGAAATGCTGTCCCCCCATTAATGGCTCGCCACATTGGGGAGTCGATAAAAAAACATGCATTAGCAGAAACGTAACACCTGCCTAAAAGCCCTGTCAGGACAAGCCCCCCAGCACTCCCTCGCGAGGGCTTTTTCTTTGCTCCGGCAAACTGTTGACCCGATGTAACAGCGTTAACCACTGGTAGAGTCGTTACCACCCATTCCCCTCTTTTTCACGAGTCAAAAATCACAATAGGGGCAATTTAAGGGGCAAAAACAAAAATCGAAAAGCGTAAACCACTTATACATGCGGATTTGCGCAACCTGTTCGATCCCCGTCAGTACCCCATTTCCCGGCTTTCAGCAGCAGTGATCGCCAACCTCTTGTAAAGAAATCCCGTTTTTGTAAAAAATCAGCCTGAGGGCTTCATTTTTACAACCTTTCTCCGGTTTGATTTTTGCTTTGGCAGATCATTATTCTATTGCCCCCGAAAGGTTTCTGTTCCGGGGATGGCGCAGGACGGGGTTGGGACTTTGGTGAATCTTGAAAACATCGCATCCATTTCTGCGGATGTCTTGAGACCGGCTCTTTTCCTGGCGACATATTCCGCCACATATTCTTTGCCATCCATTGCCGCCTTGTCAGAGAGCGACTCGGCAATCCTCACCTCACGTCCTGACAGCTTCTTCGGCAACGGTTGGGCACAGTACTCGATATGAGCCAGTTCGTGGAACAGGACATGCATCGGATGAGGAGACGAGAAGATTTTAAGCTGATAGCCGATTTTGGTATTCTCTTCCGGATCCATCCAGAGGGCGTTGCTTTTGTTGAGTTGAATACGGATTTCACTGGCTCCGGTAAATTTACCGTTGACCGTTTGAAGACGCATGAGTACTCGCGCAACATAGCCGCTGTCGTCAAGAACATCCACCCGGTATCCCAGCCTTTTGAGGGCATTGGCAGCCTGCATGACATTGTGCCGGGGATCACCCTTGCGGTAATCCAGCTTTTTGGGCAAATACCTGGTAACAGGTTTCGCATCCGGCTTCCCTGCCCAGGAAATGCCGCAAGCAGACAGCATCAAGAAGCCGGACAGTGCAATGATGACCAGATTTTTCACGCCTGGCCCTTATTCTTCGTCGGTATACTCAACATGGTCGCGTTTCATGATTTTGCAGGCGCTTTTTTCGCGCGTTAATGATTTGAGGTTGAATCACCCCTTGATCCAGGGGCAGGAAAAGGGATGCAAATCATTCAGGTATATATCAAAAATCGAACAAATGTAAAGCCTGTATTTATGCGATCGGTGGCCGCCTGTTCGATCCTCGTCAGCAAACAGGCTCCGAACGCAGGTGTCTCAGAGCAACCGCTCAAACACGGGCAGCAGAAAATCGGCATAGACGCGGTTACCCTGGGGACTCAGGTGCACGCCATCGCCTTGCAGCAGGGGAACGAGCGCCTCCCTGCTGCCAAGCACATCCCAGTGCGCCTCGATATCCGCCAGAGACACGCGCTCCGGCGCCAGGGCAAAACGGCTCCGCAGGCTGGCATTGAACTGCCGGACGCGTTGCGGATAATCGGTATCGCCGTAGTCCTGTCCCGCCCACACGGGATGGTTGGTTCCCACCAGCACGGTCCGTACGCCGCTTTCCAGCGCGCGGGACACGATCTCCCACATCATGACGGTGTATTCTTCGGCAGAGCTGACGTTAATCCAGGCATCGTTGAGCCCGAACTGCACATAGAGCAGATCCGGGACGGGTGGAGCCAGGCATGCAGACAAACGCCACAGGCCACCCTCTACCGTTTCACCGTTAACACCCACGTTATGCACTCGCGCTGCGGGGTGGCGCTGCACCAGTTCTGCCGCCAGCAGGGACACCCAGGCCTGATCCGGGCGCACGCCGTCGCCGTAACAAATGGAATCTCCCAAACACACAATATGCATACGCGTTTCCAGACAGGTTGAGTACTGCGGATAGTGCCTTAGTAACTATGGAAAAACAAAGCTCCCGCACCTGTCATCGTGCCACAGAACCGTATCCCGGGAAAGCCCGGTCCGGAAGAAACGCCATCCTTCCTTTCCTGCCGGCCTCGCCAGAATCCGGAAGCTGCATTCAGCGTTTGCCTGAAATTCTGGAAAGTTATCCCCCTTTTTCGGTGAATAACCGGGATGAAAAAATCATAATGACTCTATACTAAACGCTGTTGCGCCTGTTTTGACGGCACACACCAAGAGGAAAAGATATGAGGGTTTTCTGTTTTAATGAAATGCAGCACTGCGATGGATGGCTTGAAGAAGTCAGATTTGTCGAACTCCCATACGAAAAGCATGGTGATTCAGCGGAACTTTCCGTTGGCAGCGAGAAAGTCAAAATATGGAAAGAGCCGTTTTTGACACCCTGCGGCGTAATTTATGTATGGGTTACTGAACAGTATGATTTGCTGAAATCGGCCGGTGACTAAGCCCGAAAGGAAGGGGCAAATCATACGTGACTTTCCA
>JAJDFZ010000059.1 GCA_030269625.1 Oxalobacter sp. OttesenSCG-928-P03
ACACCGTACCCAAGCGTAACCGCCCCGCCTCCCCGGAATTCATGGATGGCATGAAGCTGCTGTGGGAAGGAAACAGGGCCAGTGACCGCACCGAGCGTTTCCGCCTGTATCAGTATCAAGAACAGCAGAAAAAGCGGCGATGAAAAATGTACGGCTCGCTTCCAAAAACCTGACTGTCAGCGTAGCCAGCCTTGCATGGCCCATTCTCATCGGACAACTGGCCGGCATCGCCAATCCCGTTCTTGACACCATCATGGTCGCCCGTTTTTCTGCCACCGATCTGGCGGCACTGGCGATTGGCGCTTCCATCTATGTCAGTGTCTACGTTGCCTTTAACGGCGTCATGCAATCCCTGACACCGACTTTCGGCCAAATGTACGGCGCAGGAAAATTTGCCGATATCGGACGGGAGGTCAAACAGGGCGTATGGCTCGCCGTTTTTCTTTCTGTTATCGGTTCGCTGATTCTCTTTTTTCCGGCACCGCTGCTCTCCATTGCCAAAGCCCCGCCCGAGCTGGCGGAAAAGGCAACACTCTATCTCCGTATCCTGGCTTTCTCCCTGCCGGCATCATTGAATTTCCTGGTTTATCTCACCCTGAACAATGCCATTGCCCGCCCCAAGATGGTCATGGCCATTCAGGTATCAGCGCTTTTTATCAAAGTGCCGTTAAATACTATTTTCATATTCGGCTGGTTTGGCATGCCGGCCCTGGGCGGGCCCGGCTGTGCGCTGGCAACGCTTTGCATTACCTGGTTCATGCTGACAACAGGGTGGCTTATTCTCAAAATCAACCCCTTTTACCGCTTTTTGCATCTTTTCGGAACGGGCTTTGCACTTCCAAGCTGGAAATCATTAAAAGAACTGCTGAGGCTGGGGGTGCCTCTCGGGCTGAATTATTTTATTGAGGTCACGTCCTTTACCTTCATGGCACTTTTCATTGCACGTATTGGCGTTGACACAGTAGCCGGACATCAGATCATTGCCAATTTTTCCACTGTGCTCTATATGCTGCCGCTGGCAACAGCCAATGCCACCAGCACCCTTGTCGCCCAGTCAATCGGCGCGGGCAATATTTTGCTGGCCCGGCAAATTGCCTTTTCCGGCCAGCGCCTTGCCGGTTGCATAGCTCTTTTCGTTGCCATCAATGTCTGGTTTTTCAGTGAATACATCGTCAGTACCTACACGTCCGACCAGGCTATCGCAGCCAACGCCCTTCCGCTTCTTATCTTCGTCTGCTGTTACCAGTTCTTTGATTCCATACAGGTCACGTCCGCGCATATCCTGCGGGCATACAAAGTCGTTCTCGCGCCAACCATCCTTTATGTCATGACCCTGTGGTGCATCGGGCTGGGCGGCGGCTATATTTTTGCCTTCAACATCTTTGATCTTGACCTGCCCTCCCGCATCACCGGGGCTGCCGGCTTCTGGTTCAGTAACGGTATCAGCCTTGTTTTGCTGGCCATATTCCTTTTTCTTCTCCTCAAAAAAGTGGAAAAGCGGGCAGCACAACAGCACATCACCTGACCGCCCTTTCTGACCGGCATAACGTGACCGGTTTTTGATTTCACCCGGCCGGACTGATCAAAACCATGCCAAAATGGTATCCTCTGAAGCTGCAGGCCACCTGAAACAGGAACACATTCCGTCACTTACCGGCTCGCCCATGAAAAATGTCAGACTGACATCCAGCAACCTCACCATCAGTATCGCCAGTCTGGCGGCACCCATTCTGATCGGCCTGCTTGCCGCTGTTGGCAACCCGGTTCTCGATACCATCATGGCAGCCCGTTTTTCCGCTACCGACCTGGCCGCGCTTGCTGTTGGCGCATCCATTTATGTCAGCATCTTTGTGCCACTTGCCGGCATCATGCAATCGTTAACCCCGACATTCGGGCAGTTTTACGGCGGCGGAAAATTCGAGGACATGCGCGATACCGTCAAGCAGGGCATATGGCTTGCCCTTTTCATCGCCGTGATCGGCTCAACACTGCTGTCTTTTCCAGGACAATTGCTGGCATTTGCAAAAGCGCCGCCCGAACTGGTGGAAAAGGCCACGCTTTACCTGCGGGTGCTGGCTTTTTCACTGCCGGCCTCTCTCTGTTTTTTCGTTTACAGCACATTAAATAACGCCATTGCCCGCCCCAAGATGGTGATGGCTATCCAGGTGAGCGGTTTCTTTCTCAAAATCCCGCTCAATATCGTGTTTATTTTCGGCTACTTCGGCGTACCGGCTTTTGGCGGCCCCGGCTGCGCCATCGCAACCTGCATCCTTGCCTGGCTCATGCTTGCTGCCGGCATTGCCATTTTCCGTTTCGATTCCTTCTACAGCTTCCTGCATCTTTTCAGCACCGGATTTGCGCGGCCGCGCTGGCGTGCCCTCAAAGAACTTCTGAAGCTGGGTATTCCCATGGGGATGAATTCCTTTATCGAAGTCACCTCCTTTACCTTCATGGCGCTTTTCATTGCGAGAATCGGTGTTGACATCGTTGCCGGACACCAGATCATTGCCAATATTTCCACCGTACTGTATATGCTGCCCCTTGCCACAGCGAATGCGACCAGCGCACTGGTTGCCCAGTCAATTGGAGCCGGACGCCTGCCGCTTGCAAGGCAGATCGCCTTTTCCGGACAGCGTCTTGCCGCCGGTATCGCTATCATCATGGCAAGCGCCTCCTGGCTCTTGCGCCACCAGATTATCGGTGCCTATACCTCCAATGAAATCATTGTGGCGACCGCCCTGCCACTGATTGTATTTGTCTGCAGCTATCAGTTCTTTTTTTCCTTCCAAGTCACATCAGCCTACATCCTGCGGGCATACAAGGTTGTACTGGCTCCCACCATCCTGTATTTCCTGACCTTCTGGTGCGTCGGGCTTGGCGGCGGATACGTGCTTGCCTTTGATGTCCTGAGCCTGTCCCCTCCTGCCAACACCACAGGTGCCGGCGGATTCTGGTTTGCCTATACGATCAGCGTCGTATTGCAATCCATGAGCCTGATGATCCTGCTCAAATATATCCAGCGGCGAACAGAACGAAAAGCACAGGGCGCCCCATAGAAAATCCGTTGAGACAATCCTTGCAGAATCTGCCCTCCCTGTTGTTAAAATAGAAAAAACATTTGCATCCATGCAAATGTCAACATCGATAAGGGAGGGACGTATGAGCAACGACATCATCTGTCTGGGCAAATCCACACTTGATCTCATTTGGCCCATTGAATCCCTGCCCGGAAAAGGCGGCAAATTTGTCGCTCGCGACTTCATCCAGCTGGGTGGCGGAATGGCAGCAACAGCTGCCGTCGCAGTTTCACGGCTGGGACGGCGTGTCGCCTTTTACGGACGTGCCGGAGACGATTCGGCAGGCCATGCCATGCTGCACGAACTGGCCGGATACGGTGTGGATGTCTCCCAGTTCCGCCTCTTCCCCAATGCCCGCTCCTCTGTTTCCGGCATCCTTGTAGACAGCGAGGGAGAACGCGCCATTGCCAACTTCAGGGGAGCGGATATCCCGGATGAGGCAGACTGGCTGGACCTGGAAGATGTGGCCAATACCAGTGCCGTGCTGGTCGATGTCCGCTGGAAAGAAGGTGCTGTCGCCATCTGCACCAAGGCGCGCGCCCACGGCATTCCCACGATCCTGGATGGTGAAATTGCGGAACTGTCGATTTATGACGCTCTTCTTCCCCTGATTGACCACGCCATTTTTTCCCTGCCAGGGCTACGCTCATATGGTGGCGGCGCCATCACAAACCACCTCCAGATCCTGCAAAAAGTCCGTGAACAGGGCTGCCGGGTTGCCGCAGTGACAATGGGTGCCCAGGGTTGCCTCTGGATTGACGACAACGGTGTCCAGCACCAGGCTGCATTCGGAGTCAATGTCGTTGATACTACCGGTGCCGGCGATGTCTTTCATGGCGCTTACGCCGTTGCACTGGCTGAGGGCCACAATACAGCAGAAGCCATGCGGTTTGCCAGCGGCGTGGCCGCCCTCAAATGTACCCATTACGGTGGCCGCGCCGGTATTCCTGATCGCCAGGAAGTCGATGCCTTTCTTGCTGAACAATTCTGTTAAATGCGTCAATGAGCAAACGCCTTCGCCTGTTTTATGCCCTCTGGCCGGATGAGGCAACGCGAAAGGCCCTGACATCATGGCAATCAACCCTGTCCGGAAGAAAAGTTCCGCCGGAAAACCTGCATATCACGCTGGCTTTCCTTGGAGAGCAGCCAGCAGACCTCGTCCCTGAATTATCTAAAATCCTGGCATCACTTTCATCCGATAAAATTGAACTGCTCATCGACAGGACCGGGTACTTTCCTCATAACCGGATCAACTGGGCCGGTACCGCAAAAACGCCGCCCGCCCTTCTGCAACTGCAAAAAACACTGATCGCCGCCCTGTCAGAAAAACATATCTCCTTTGACAAACGCAACCGTTTCAAACCACACATCACGCTGGGCAGACAATCTGATCGCATGAAGAGCATCGATCGGCCTCCCATCATCTGGCAGGCGGATCATCTCGTGCTGGTTGAATCCCGGTTCAGGCAGGATGAAAAAGGCATGCATCCGCAATATATCCCGATTGCCGAACACTGGCTGGGCAACCGGCAATCCGCGCAATAACCGGATCAGGCTCTATTTACACTTTCAGCCAGGCGGCGCAGGACAATGGACGCCGCCGTCATGCCAAAAGATGCCGTAACGGCAACTGACGTCCCGAACCGCAGGGTGCCTGTTTCCACCTCATCCGGCAATTCCCCTTCTCCCTCATTCACCCCGTCAGGATATTTGAGTGGCTCTGTTGAATAAACCGCATCAATGCCAAAGGGACGTGTTCCCCGGGGAAAACCGTATTTCTGTCTCAGACGCTTCCTGACCCGTGCCAGCAGCGGTTCCTGCTCGGTCCGGCACAAATCGCAAACGGTGATTTTTGTCGGATCCGTCTGCCCGCCAGCGCCTCCCACCGTCACAAGCGAAACCTGATTTTCGCGGCAAAAGGCAATCAGCGCGGTTTTGGCAAACATGTCATCAATCGCATCAATAACATAATCAAATCCCTGTCCGCCAAGCAGGGTTTCGGGGTTTTCCAGAGTCACCTTCTCCATCATTTCCGTTACCTGGCAATCCGGGTTGATCTGCCTGACCCGGCGGGCCAGCGCCCTGACCTTGATCTCGCCCAGACTTTCATCAAGTGCCTGTATCTGCCGGTTCATGTTGGATGGCGCCACACTGTCCGGGTCAACCAGCGTCAGGCGGCCAATACCGCTCCTCGCCAGGGCTTCGACAGCCCAGGAGCCGACACCGCCGACACCGATCACACAGACATGGGCCTCACGAAAACGTCTGAAAGCCGCATCCCCGTAAAGATGCCGGACACCATCAAAACGGCCTGGCAGGGACGCATCCGCTGTTTTTTCTGCAGAA
>JAJDFZ010000006.1 GCA_030269625.1 Oxalobacter sp. OttesenSCG-928-P03
CCAACGATCACAATGTCATATTCCATTGTGTCGCGTGGTTCAGCTGTATCCTGTTTCCTGTCTGGCATGAGTATCCGGCAAAACTGTCCGCTCCCGTTTGTTTTTTCGAACAACAGGGTACGCATGACCCTGCAAACATGTAATCATATCGGCTGCCGCCTTTTCGTAACAGATTACATGGAATTAAAACACAATGAAAAAAAATCCTCTTGAGAATATGAAACATGTCTACACCTCCATCATACCGATGCGCTGGGGCGATATGGATGCGATGGGACATGTCAACAATACGGTTTATTTTCGTTATCTCGAACAGGCTCGCATTGAATGGTATGCCTTTATCGGGCGGGAAAAAAATGCCGGCATGGAAACAGTGGTCGTTAACGCGCACTGTTCATTCATGGTTGCCCTGACTTATCCGGGTGAAATAGAGGTTCGCACCTACGCCGGCATGGCACACCCGGCCATTCTGGATTACCTGGAAAATCTAGGTATTACTTCAATCAGCCTGTTGCCGGTTCATGCACGGGGAGACGAATCCCGCCTCCTGAAAATGGGGCTGAGCAACTATTGGGGCTATTCCTCAATCGGCTTTTTTGCGCCGGAAAACCGCTATTGGTCGGGGCGTCCGGATACGACACCGGTTTCAGAGTTTCGTGATATGGTAAAAGCGCTGCACAGCCGGGGAATCGAGGTCATTCTGGATGTGGTATACAACCATACGGTTGAAGGTGGCAGAGGCGGCGCCATGCTGAGTTTCAGGGGAATTGATAATGCCATTTATTACCATCTGCCGCCGAACAATCGCGCGGAATATGTGGATTGGTCCGGTTGTGGCAACTGTCTGAATCTGGGGCACCCGAGGGTTTTGCAGATGGTAATGGACTCTCTGCGTTACTGGGTGGAGGAAATGCATGTTGATGGCTTCCGCTTTGATCTGGCACCCATTTTGGGCCGGGATCGGGATGCCTACTCTGCAACGTCCAGTTTTTTCAATGCCATCATGCAGGACCCGGTTCTGTCACGCGCCAAAAAAATCGCCGAGCCGTGGGATTTGGGGCCAAGCGGCTATCAGTTGGGTTATTTCCCGGCTGGATGGATGGAGTGGAATGATGTATACCGGGATACCATGCGGGCTTTCTGGCTGCACCAATGGCCGACACTGGGGGAGTTTACCCGGCGTTTTGCCGGTTCGAGCGATATATTCAAACACGAAGGCCGCATGCCATCGGCTTCAGTCAATTTTATTACGGCGCATGACGGATTTACCCTGCAGGATCTTGTGAGCTACAACCACAAGCACAATGAGGCCAACGGGGAAGACAACCGGGATGGGCACAACAAGAACCACAGCTGGAACTGTGGTGTGGAGGGGCCGGCAACGGGCGCCAATGTCAATGCGTTGCGCAAACAATACAAACGCGCCATGCTGGCAACCCTGATATTTTCACAGGGGACGCCCATGCTTTTGGCAGGGGATGAACTGGGGCAGACCCAGCAGGGCAATAACAATGCCTATTGCCAGGACAATGAAATAGCCTGGCTGGACTGGGAGAATGCGGACAGGGATCTGATGGAATATGTGCGTGAACTGATCCGTTTGCGCAAACAGTATCCCGCGCTGGGATATGCCAGGTGGTTTGAAGAGGAGTCCGTGGCGCTGGCCAATTCGGATTTTTCGATTCGCTGGCTTTCCAGTTCGGGTGGCGAGATTACCGGAGATGTATGGAATAACAAGAGCAATTATTGTATGGGTGTTTTGATCCGTACCAATGGCGCCTCGCGTGATTGCCTGATACTGATGAATGCCTCGGCACAGGAAGTGGTTTTCAGGTTGCCCGCCGGACGCTGGCAATTGGAACTTGACAGTGACGGTGAAATGAAAAAAGGAACGCACATGGAGTTTCAGGCACTCCTGCATCCCCATACTATATTGCTGGCGGTTCCTCATTAAACTTGATAACATAGTTCAGGAGAGAGGCTTCACCATAAAAGACGCATCTGTCCTGATCGAATACGGTTGATGAGGCGCGTTGCCGGTTGTTCTTTTTAACCAGGAGAGCAAGCATGTCTATTCAGACGATATCAACGACACCGGTTGCTGGGCAGGAACCCGGGACGTCGGGTTTGCGTAAAAAAGTGGATGTTTTCCAGCAGGCCCATTATCTTGAAAATTTTGTTCAGTCGATTTTTGATTCACTGGATTCTGTTTCAGGGCAAACGCTGGTTCTGGGAGGCGATGGCCGTTTTTATAACACGGTTGCGATCCAGACAATTTTGCGCATGGCTGCGGCCAATGGATGGGGCAGGGTGCTGGTCGGGCAAAATGGCATTCTTTCCACTCCGGCGGTCAGCTGTATTATCCGGAAATATGAGGCTTACGGTGGCATCATCCTGTCTGCCAGCCATAATCCCGGCGGTCCCGACGGGGATTTCGGCATCAAATACAACATCAGTAACGGCGGCCCGGCTCCCGAAAAGATAACAGAAGCCATATACGCGCGCTCACAGGTTATTTCCGGGTATCGCATCAGTGATGCTCCGGACGTTGACCTTTCCCGTATCGGCCAGGCGGAAATGGATGGCATGCAAATCGAGGTGATTGATTCTGTATCCGACTATGCCGAACTGATGCAATCCCTTTTTGATTTTGAGGCGATCCGCTCCCTGTTCTCCAGCGGCTTCTCAATGCGTTTTGATGCCATGCATGCCGTATGCGGTCCTTACGCAACCCGGATTATCGAGGATGAACTGGGTGCGCCGAAAGGAACCGTAGTCAATGCGGTGCCGCTTGCCGATTTTGGAGGGCATCATCCTGACCCGAATCCGGTTAATGCCGCTGAACTCATTGCATACATGAATGGTGCTGATGCACCGGATTTTGGCGCGGCAACAGATGGCGATGCGGACAGGAACATGATTGTCGGCCGCAATTTTGTCGTAACACCTTCAGACAGCCTGGCGATACTGGCAGCAAATGCAACACGCATTCCCGGCTACAGTAAGGGGATTGCCGGTATTGCACGCTCTATGCCGACATCAACGGCGGCTGACCGTGTCGCCGCCGTTTTAAAAATACCCTGTTATGAAACGCCAACAGGCTGGAAGTTTTTTGGCAACCTGATGGATGCGGGGAAGATCACCCTGTGTGGAGAGGAAAGCTACGGCACCAGTTCCAGTCACATACGGGAAAAGGATGGATTGTGGGCGGTCCTTTTCTGGCTGAACCTGATTGCGTCGACCGGTAAATCGGTCAACGCGCTGGCGGCAGAACACTGGTCTCGCTATGGACGTAACTATTATTCGCGGCATGACTATGAACATGTTGATGCAGGGCGCGCCAATGCCCTGATAACGGCCCTGCGGGAAAAGCTGTTCTCTCTGACTGGCCGGCGTTTGGGTTCCAGTGTGATTGATCGGGCGGATGATTTCAGCTATACCGATCCGATTGATGCGTCTGTATCGGAAGGACAGGGTATCCGCCTGCTGTTTGCTGATGGCTCGCGTATCATTTTCCGCCTGTCCGGAACAGGAACGGTCGGCGCGACACTGCGTGTTTATTTTGATCGATACGAGCCTGATAAAAATATGCATGACCTGGACCCGCAGGCGGCACTGGCGGATCTGATCGGTATTGCTGAAGAAGTGGCGGGTATTACGGAATACACCGGGATGAGTCATCCAACACTCATTACCTGATTTTTGTTGATTTTACATATAATGAAACAAGAAGTACGAGGGAGATCGGAATGAAACTTGTTGTAGACAAGCTGTTGCTGGCAAGCCAGCTTCCCAGACGTACCATTGCGCTTGTACTGGCGGGGGGGCGAGGAAGCCGCCTGATGAACCTGACTGACAATCGCGCCAAGCCGGCTGTTTATTTTGGCGGAAAATTCCGCATTATCGATTTTGCGCTTTCCAACTGCATCAACTCCGGCATCCGGCGGATTGGTGTGGTAACGCAGTATCAGCCTCATTCTCTTATCAGGCATCTGCAGCGGGGCTGGAGCTTCCTGAGGGGAGAGCAGAATGAATTTGTCGATCTGATGCCGGCAGGACAGCAACTGGAGGAAGGGCTCTGGTATCGGGGCACGGCAGATGCGGTTTTGCAGAACATGGGGATATTACGTTCATACCAGCCGGATTATATTCTGGTCCTGGCCGGAGATCATATCTACAAGATGGATTATTCCCAGCTTCTTTTGGATCACGCCGAGAAGAAATCGGTTTGTACGGTTGCCTGTGTCGAGGTGCCCCGCAGCGATGCTTCGGCTTTTGGCGTGGTTGCTGTTGATGAAAACCGGAAAATTACCGGTTTCCTGGAAAAACCGGAAAATCCGCCCGGCATGCCGAATAACCCTGATATGACCCTTGCAAGCATGGGGGTTTATGTATTCAATGCGGATTACCTGTATGAGCTTTTGGGGGAAGATGCAGAAGATGCCTCTTCTTCGCATGATTTTGGCAAGGATATTATCCCGAAAGTGGTTGGCGAAGGCGAGGCGATGGCGCATTACTTCAGCATGTCCTGCGTGCCGCCATCCAGCCTGGTGACGCCATACTGGCGGGATGTCGGGACAGTGGACGCTTTCTGGTCATCCAATCTGGATCTGACTTCCAATATGCCGGAACTGAACCTGTATGATGAGGACTGGCCTATCTGGACCTACCAGGAACAGGAGCCACCGGCGAAGTTTGTGCCTGACCCGCACGGCATGGACGGGGTAATTTCCAATACCATGGTATCCGGCGGCTGTATTATTGTCGGTTCAAAAATTTCCAATACGGTTCTTTTTTCCAAAGTCAGGATTAATCCTTTCTGTAATATTGACCAGTCAGTGGTATTGCCCGATGTTGAAATCGGTCAGGGATCCCGTATCAAAAAAGCGATTATTGACCGTGGCTGCCAGATTCCGGAAGGAACGGTTATCGGGGAAGATCACGAGCTTGATGCGCAACGCTTTTACAGAACACCCAACGGGGTGGTTCTGGTGACTGAAGAGATGCTGGCCCGGCTATATAATTTTGAACATATTCCCAGGGTCGAATAAGTGAGATTCAAGAAGCGCGCGCTGCGGGTACTGCATGTCTGCAGCGAAATTTTTCCTTACCTGAAAACAGGCGGCCTGGCGGATGTTACAGCCGCCCTGCCGCCGGCGCTTGCCAGGATGGGATGCGATGTCCGGATGCTGGTTCCGGGTTTTCCTGATTTCGTTCATCATATTCAGAACAGGCATCTCGTTGCGGAATTGCCGCCGCGGTTTGGCGCCCATGCGCTTCGTCTTTATTACGGCACGCTGCCACAGACAGGCCTGTCTACCTATTACATTGATGCACCGGGCCTTTATGATCGTCCCGGAAATCCTTACATTGATATTTATGGTCAGTCATATGGCGACAACCACCGCCGTTTTGCTCTTTTAGGATGGGTGGCGGCGCGACTGGTGGAAGGGTTTGATTTCTTCTGGCGTCCCCAGATCATGCATGGACATGACTGGCATGCCGGCCTGTCTTTTGCTTATCTTCGCGCCCTGGAATGGTCCAAGGGGCAAAAACTGGCCGGAACGGTCTTTACCATTCACAACATGGCCTACCAGGGCAATTTTCCGGGCCATGTTTTTGGCGAACTGGACTTGCCTTATGATCTTTTTAATCCTGAAGGCGTTGAGTTTTATGGCCAGGTGTCTTTTCTCAAAACGGGGCTTTCCTATGCTGATAAGGTAACAACAGTCAGCCCGACCTATGCCAGGGAAATCCATGGCGGCGAGCAGTCATGCGGGCTGGGCGGGGTGGTCCAGAAGCGCGACAGGGATATTGTCGGCATTCTGAACGGCATTGACACGACAGTCTGGAATCCATCGACTGATGCTGCCATCTCGACCACATACAATGCCCGTTCCATTACGGGTAAAAAACAGTGCCGTCTTGCCCTTCAGCAGGAAATGGGCCTGCGTCCCCAGAATACGGCTCCGCTTTTTTGCGTGGTCAGCCGGTTTGCCTCGCAAAAGGGCCTGAATCTGGTTCTGGGCGTAATGAACCTGATCCTGGAAAAGGGCGGGCAGATTGTTGTGGTGGGAAATGGAGAGCATCATCTTGAGCGTGCTTTTTCGGATTATGCTTACCATCATCCTCAGCAGGTAGCGGTGCGGATCGGCTATGACGAAGGGCTGGCGCATCGCGTTATCGCCGGAAGTGACGTCATCATGGTGCCGTCGCGGTATGAACCTTGCGGCCTGACACAGTTTTACGGATTGCGGTATGGCACGCTACCCCTTGTGCATCGGGTTGGCGGGCTGGCTGATTCCGTTACAGACAGCACAGAGGAAAATCTGGAGCAAAAAACGGCGACAGGTTTTGTCTTTAATCATTTTGATGTGCCGGCCATTGAAGATGCGGTCAACCGGGCCTTTGCTCTCTTTTCTCAGCCGCGGGAGTGGCGGGTGGTGCAAAGGCAGGGCATGAAGCAGCAACTGGGCTGGAAGCATTCCGCAGCAGAATACAAGGCGCTGTACGAAGAAATCAGGGTCTGAGCCAGTCATTTCCGGACTGTGCGAGCAGGAGAGCCCGTTTGGGGTGAAGGCTTTTTTGTTTCTTTTTGGAAGGTTTTTGGTGTCTGTCCGGCGAGCTTGCCAAAGGGATGTGCGAAAGGTTATATTCATATCATAGGGTTTCGCATTTATCCTGCCAAGCAGGTTTTTATTTCTGTCGCATGCCAGGATCGTGGCGGTATGACAAGGCCGCGCCGAAACCACTCCATCCACCCTTCATTGGAGAGTATCTATGGACGTTATTCGCACAGAACAGGAAGGATTTTTGGCAAGTGATGTGGAGGCCCTGAAGCGATCCATTTCCAACAATCTGCGCTATCGCTCCGGAAAAATCCCTCTTACGGCAACCCGCGGTGACTGGTTGCTTGCTGCCGAACTTGCCGTTCGCAATCGTCTTGTCGAACGGTGGATGAGGTCAAACAGGGCATATTACGAGCAGAATTCCAAACTGGTGTACTACCTTTCAATGGAATTCCTTATTGGCCGTACCTTTCATAATGCCCTGCAGGCGCTGGACATCAGCGAGGATATGCAGCAGGCGTTAAAGGATCTGACGGTTGATATGGAGGAAATCTCCAATCATGAGCCCGATGCCGCTTTGGGTAATGGCGGTCTGGGACGTCTGGCCGCCTGTTTCCTGGATTCCATGGCAACCCTGAACCTGCCGAATATCGGCTATGGCATTCGCTATGAATACGGGATGTTCAAACAGGAAATTATTGATGGTTACCAGGTGGAGACACCTGACTACTGGCTGCTGACGCGCGGCAATCCATGGGAGTTCCCCCGCCCTGAAGTCCAGTTTCACGTTCGTTATGGCGGACATATCCGTCAGGAAGGCGGACGGTCGCGCTGGGTGGATACGCACAGCGTGCTGGCGATGGCCTATGACACCATCATTCCGGGATATGGCACCGAGTGTGCAACGACATTGAGACTGTGGTCTGCCAAGGCGGCATCTGAAATCAACCTTTCGGACTTTAACCAGGGTAATTATTCCAGTGCGGTCGAATCCAAAAACATGTCGGAAAACGTGACTCGCGTGCTGTACCCGGATGATTCAACGGCACATGGCCGTGAGTTGCGCCTGCGTCAGGAATATTTCTTCGTTTCTGCCAGCGTGCAGGATATGATTCGCCGGCACCAGTTGAATCATTCCAGCTTTGATGATCTGGCTGATAACATCTCCATCCACCTCAATGATACGCACCCGGTTCTTGCTGTACCCGAACTGATGCGGATTTTGGTGGATGAGCAGGGATTGCGGTGGGATCATGCCTGGTCGCTGACGCAACGGATATTTTCCTATACGAACCACACGCTGATGAGCGAGGCGCTCGAGACCTGGCCGATTGACCTGATGGGCCGCGTACTGCCGCGCCATCTCATGATTATCTTTGATATCAACAACGAATTCCTTTCCAGAACAGCCGAGAAATTCGGTAACGATACCGAGCTCATGCGGCGTATTTCACTGATTGATGAAACGGGAGAAAGGCGCGTTCGGATGGCTTACCTTGCGGTAGTGGCGAGTCACAAGATCAATGGCGTTTCAAAACTGCATTCCGAGTTGATGAAGCAGTCTATTTTTGCAGATTTTGCGAAAATTTTCCCGGATCGCTTCATGAACATTACCAACGGCATTACCCCGCGCCGCTGGGTGTCGCAGGCCAATCCGCTTCTGTCACAGCTGATTGACGGATATATCGGCAAAAACTGGCGGGTGGATTTTGAACAACTGGCCCAGGTTGAGCAGTTATGTTCTGATGAACGCTTTATTACCGCTTTCCGCTCAATCAAGCGCCAGAACAAGCAGCGTCTGGCACGATGGGTTCGCAATAACGTGAATGTGAACCTGAATCTGGATTCCCTGTTTGATGTGCAAATCAAGCGGATTCATGAGTACAAGCGCCAGCTTCTTAACGTGCTGCATGTGATCACTCGCTACAACCGGATTGTGGCCAATCCGGAGGTCAACTGGGTGCCGCGCACCATCGTTTTTGCCGGAAAGGCGGCATCAGCTTATCAAATGGCAAAAGACATCATCAAACTTATCAATGATGTGGCTGTCAAGGTTAACAACGATCCCAATGTGGGCGACAAGCTGAAAGTGGTATTTATTCCGAATTACGGTGTGAGCCTGGCGGAAATGATCATTCCGGCAGCAGACCTGTCGCAACAGATTTCAACCGCGGGAACAGAGGCATCGGGCACCGGCAATATGAAGCTGGCTGTCAATGGCGCGTTAACCATTGGCACTCTGGATGGGGCCAATGTTGAAATCATGGAAAAAGTCGGTGCAGACAATATTTTCATCTTTGGCAATACGGCTGAACAGATTGAAGATATCCGTCTCAACTATATGCCGCGTGACATCTATGAAAAAAATCCGGAATTGAAGATGGCACTGGACCAGATTCGCGACGGCTTCTTCTCACCGGGTGATCCGGGCCGCTTCCGTCCGATTTATGACTCCCTGATCAACTATGGTGACCGTTATCTGTTGCTGGCGGATTACGAAAGCTATATCGCCACCCAGGAACAGGTGGATGCGCTCTACCGCCAGACACTGCGCTGGGACAGGAAGGCTATCCATAACATTGCCAATATGGGACATTTTTCATCGGACCGTTCCATTGCGGAATATGCCCGTGAAATCTGGGGTTCGACACCTATCCAGTTTTAGGCGCCCGGCCGCCGGCTTTTGTAAAACCGGCGGCCTTAAGGAATGCGGTAACCATGACAAAAACACCTCTGCACCCGTATGAACAGGCCAGTTATGATCTGACTTTCTTTCGTGAGAGCCTGGTTGCCGAGCGACGCAGGCAACGCGATTTGCCTGAACAGCGAAAAAGCCGGAGGCAAAAGGACAGCATGCCTGACAGGGATGTTGTCCCGGAAGGCATGCACTGATTGTTCGCGCAGATGAAGTTTCCCGGGAAATGCCATCGGATACGGTGGCATTTTTTTATGCCATCTCAGCGATTGGGTGGTTTGAACTGAGCGGAGACTTCACGCGGTCTACAGAACAGTGGTCCCGGATGAATTTTAATTGGTATACTTGTCAACTTCACGCAAGTTGAACAACCGGAGAATTGAAAGCTTCCCCATGGTATTTGTTACATGCAAAATCTGTAAAAAGGAAATGGTTAAAGATGCGGACAGATGTCCGCACTGTGACTCACTTGGCCCAAAGAAAAACCGGCGCGTTATGTGGATGATGATCGGACTGGTTATTCTGCTGGCAGCAGGCATGGGGTGGATCATATATAACCGGTCACAGGAAAAAGTTCGTACCCGTGCCGAGATTGATGCGGCCAGACGGGCTGAAAAAATTCACCAGCGGATTATGTCGGCGACTTTCCTGCTTAAAACAAGCGTTGCCGATCCGGTGTCCGTTCAGGTTGATGACATCAAGACCAATATCGATGGCAGTGTGTTGTGTTACCAGTACAGTGCCAAGGACAGTAATGGCCGGCAGCAGAAGAAAAAAGCGGTTTTTGCTGAAGGAAACTTCCATTATTCCGGAGGAAGCTGGGGTATTTATTGCAACAGCAAAGATATCATGGAAGTACCGGACAAACCGCCGCCTGTTGACTGACCGTTTTTCTTTCGTTCCCGTTGCTAGCGGCGGAAGAAAAGCCGCCGCATCAGCATCATGAGGACCCCTGCCGAAATGCAGGGCGCCCAGATCCATTTCAGTTCCGACATCATGACGGTATAGCCCCGCTTTGACAGAAAATGCGAAGGGCGGATCGGTGAGACCTCTATTACCTGCCAGGGCAGAAAGTAGCGCTTGCTTGACCAGGGCCAGAAAAAGGCGATGCCCAGTCCGCCATTGGTAATACTGTCAAGCAGCGCATGTGAGACGGCAGTCAGAAGCAGGAAGAAAAAAGTGGCTTTGGCCGAAGTGCGAAACCACTTGAACAAAAGTGTCCCTAAAAGTGCCAGGCCAAAAGCAAAAAGAAGCGAATGCGTCAGCCCCCGGTGTCCAATTGTGGAAGCATAGGAAATACCCGTCCAGAAGCCAATTCCGTCGAAATCAGGGATTACCGAGAAAAGAATGCCTGTGAAAAAAAGGCGCGGTGGAATAATTTTTCTGCCGAGTCCAATGCCAAGGGCAACAGGAACAGCGGCGTGTGTCAGGACGGTTGGCACAAACTGAACGGGAAATAACCCGGCCGGCTCAGGAAACGTTCCCGAGTCAGCCGTTAAACAAAAGTTGAAAGGATCAGTCTTCGGACATCACCTTTTGCATCATGCTGGAAAAACGCTCCAGCATGACGCCCATTTTTTCCTGTGAAATGGCGGATGTCCGCTGGATAACAAGTGGCTGTTTCTTGATAAATGACTTGCCGGATGGTGTCTGGTAAAAAGCGGCAAGGTCATCAATTTCCTGCTGGGTAAAGGTTTCAGCATAAATCTGCACATACTGGGGTTTCATTTTCTCCCAGCTCATTTCTTCCTTGATAATCGCATCCAGTTGAACCATGACCTGTTTGAATTTGGCCTGCTTTTCGGCGGGAATGCGCGTCATGACACGGGCGGTGGACTGGTCAACCATTTTTGTCATTTCCTGCATGGTCGCGTCATACATCTGCTTTGTTTCCGTCACCTCGAGCAGTTGCTCAATGGAAGCCTTGCTTGCAGGCTGGCTGGTTTGTGCCAGGGTTGTGCATGAGACAAAGATTGCCAGGATAAAAAACATCAAGCGTTTCATAATGAGATCCTTGGTTAAATATTTGAAATTTAAAGAAAGCAGCGGATTTTACTGGCCGTCAGCCGGCGTACCCTGCGCTTTTTTCCCGTTCCAGATCAGGTCGGGACGGGTTCCGCAGTAAGTTCCCCAGCTTCCGTCAAAAGATTCGTATTTCTCATCAAAGCGGACGTCCATGATGCCTGCGCCATACTTGTCGTGCCACTGGCAGATGACCTGGCGTTCCGGAAGGGACTGGCAGCGGCTGAGAGAGCCGGTTACCCAGTAATCATTTTCCCTGTACATGAAGGCGCCAAACATCTGCTTCTGGTCATCCAGCGCCTGTGGATAAAAAGTGGTGAAAACCGGCACGATACCGGCACTGTATATTGTTCCGACATAAGTGCCGTCCGCAGAGTCCAGCGTGGAGCAGCCTGTCAGAAAAAGGGATGCCATACACAAGGCGAGCAATCCGGTTTTGGTTTTGGATGCAGTCATATCCTGTTCCCCTGGTGCTGTTGGTATGAGAACCAACAGCTTATCATAAAAAATATCAGGGACCAGCCAGGGAGAAGGTGCGACAGCAGAAAACGAAGGCAGATGATCGCTCAGGCATCCTCTTTCTTTTCGTCCGGAGCTTCTTTCGTGCACAGTTCCTTGAGCGCCAGCAGGTCACGGACAACCTCGCCATGGTCAAATCCGCGAAAACTTTCCGCAAAAATGAAAATACTCTTGAGGAGCGTATTTTTATGCAGGTGAAAGCGTCCCTGATCCGAGTAACCCGGATCATCCATTGCCATATTGCTGATGGCAAATGTTATTTCTTTACGCCCGCCACTGAAAACCTGGGTTTCGGTTTCGATGATATTGCGCCTGTATCGGGTTTCAAAAAGCGATTTATCCATATATTCCCGTTATCCGGATGTCCGGCAATATGTCTTTGAGCCTGAAACGTTGTTGATAAATGTATTTTACCCAGTTGCCGGGAAAACATCACATGGACAGGAGCTGATCTGATGCGGCACCCGCGTGTCACATGTGGCGCAAAATCACCAGTAATCCCTGTTTTTGCGGTAATATCCGGCATTATCAAAGGAAAAGCCTGCCCGGGCAAATTACAGATGGAAGATCGTTCGCTGGCACCACAGCTCTCGGAATTCGGAAAACGCATAGAAAAACTCCTGTATACGGGAGTGACCCTTATGGCATTTTGTATTGCCGGCGTTTACTTTGTTATCGCCGCAGAATACGTCAAGACGCAGAATCCAGTCGGGTTCCGGACACTGGCAGGCAATCTTGAAAAAGAACGCGGTGAACTGCAGCGTCTTTATGACTCGTTTGCCAATCCTCCGGAAACCGTGCGCAACGAACATATCCTGAAACAGCTTGGCTTAGACAGCAACAAGGATACGCGCCAGGAAACGTTCAGGCAGAAACAGCGTGCCTACGAGCGCTATCTTGTGCGGCTGGCGTCCCAGACCGAGCTGGAAACCGGGATGCGTCCGGGTATCCTCTCAAGTCTTTTTCGCTCGAAAGAGCCAAAATCGCCCGGCGATTGGCTCAGTGAAATCCGCAAGCGGGAGGAGGAACTGGCATCACAGCCCATCAAGGTCTGGGGTATAGAAACGCCGCTGGCTGTGCCCTTGCAGTATGGGCAGGCGCAGTATGCCATTCCCCTGTCCATTTTTTCCGTAAGCCTGCAGATTATCCTGGTGCCGCTTTTGATTGTCTGGATGTCTTCTCTTTATATGACACGGCAAAGAGAACTCCTGTTGATCCGCCAGCTTGACGACTACAAATTCGCCCAGCCGCATATGCTCAATATCCTGCCGATTTACTGGATGTCCTGTCCTGACTGGTCGGCCAAATACAGTGAAGGAGAGCCACGGGAAAAGCAGCGCGGACATATTCGTTTTCGATGCAGCCTGTACCGGTCGCTGATTCTTTTTGTTTATGTCGGTACCATGTTTTTCTGTACCGCATACTCCTATATCCGGGGTTTTGGATTTGGCGAGGGGTTCAATGTATTTTCGCTGCTTTTGTTCCTCTTGCCGGTTGGTCTGGCATACCAGTCCGTGCGCCTGATCCGGCAAGAGTGGTCAATTATGAGAAACAAGGATTTCAGTACATAAAAGGAGAGGATAATGAGGCAGTCACGCCTGTTTTTTATGCCGTTTCTGGCTGTTGCAGCCTTTCTTGCGCTTGCCGGGAATGTCTGCGCACAAAATACGTCAAAGCCGCTTATGGGGGCGCAAACCTGCCAAAGGTGGACACAGTCGATCAAAGAAGCTGAAGATGAAAAAACCGGGCTGATGAGCAGCCGTTTTACGGTCATGGCCAACCAGAACTGGGTATTTGGCTATGCCAGTGGCCTGAATGCGGCCACGGCGCAAAAAAACAACCTGCTGGAAGATCTTGACCAGCAAACGCTTTCGGACTGGGTCAGCCAGTATTGCGAAACCAATCCGGAAAAGAGCGTAACCGATGCGATTCATGAGCTCTTCCGGAGACTGGGCCGCAAAATCTGAAAAGAAAGCCCGACAGAGCGGTACAAACCTGTCGGGCTTTTTTCACCCCGCCGTTCCCTGCGGGTTATTAATTGAACAGTTTCAATAACGGCCTTATTCAGCCGTGATGGCGTTCGGGTTCCAGCGTGATACGACAAAACGCATCTGACCGCTGATGCCTGGTGTCGTATTGCTGTCAAAAGGAATGCGTACTTCCACCTTGCCGCCTTTTACCTTCTTGGTATCGACTTCATGGATGGCCGGCACACTTCCCTGCCCCTGCCATGCGTATTTCACCTGCCAGTTTCCGCCCTTTTCCTGTGGCGGCACCATCTCAAGGATGATCGAATCCCGGAAAAGATAGCCGCCTTCGTAATGTTCGTTAAACCAGAGTCGTCTTTCCACCTCGTAGTCAGGCATGCGTACCCCAAGCGACATGCTGTATGCCAGGGAGGGACGCGCCTGATTGACCCGCGCCCGGTTGGCGAGAAAAACGCTGGAGAGATAAAGCGTGCTGTTCTTTTTGCCGCGTTTGTCCCACTCTTCCTGGGAAAGGCAGGCGACCGAATCTTCTTCCGCAACCCTGCGCGAGAGAGACCACATCTTGCCTCGCGGGGACATCAGTGTTTCAAACTGATAAAGCGCATTGATCTTGTTTCCCTTCTTCGCAGAGGCCTGCACTTCTTCCGGCAGACGAATATCATTGACGTCAACCCAGACATCCACGCGCACATCGCCAAACAGGAATCGTGTCAGGTTCTGGTATGCCTCCTCGCTGTTTACAATGCCGAAATAACCTGAATGGGCGCGATAGGTAAATGCTTTTGCGCAGGGCGCTCCCGGCGTGTTATCGGCATTGAGTCCGCAAAGCGTTGCATTCTCGATTTTGACTAGCCCGTCACTGCCATGTCCGACGAATGTGCGTGATGCCGCCAGTGCATAATCCTGCCGGTTTGTTCCCACCATCGTGAATACCCGCTCGGAAGGGAAACGGTCTTCCGGGATATACGCCACACTACCGTTTTTCTTATATGCCGCCTTCAGATCCAGGTAGTCGGCCATTTTTTCCCGGCTGAAATTGTTGATATCCATCATGCCCAGCCAGGAAGGCACATTCATGCCCATGATATCGATGCCATCATGGGGTGTCGCGTAGGTGAAAAACTTATCCACGTACTGCCGTGCATTTCCCTTGTCATTTTTCGGGTTTTGCAGCATCCCGCGGCAGATCAGCCCTCCCATCGAATGTGCCACCAGGTAGCAGCGGAAATCTTTTTTCGAAATCCCGTTTTCCTTGTTGGCACAGACAATATCCCTGACCCGCAGGATCAGCTCGGACAGTTTCTGCGAAAAATCCGAAATCGGTGGCACCTTTCCCGTTCCCAGCAGGCGGGAGGCTTCATCGTAATAACGGAAAATCACAATTGAACGAGAAGGCAGCTTGTTTTTTCCGTCGTCATGCCATTCCGGGTCAAGAATATCGTAACCATCCTCATACACATCACTGTAGCCAAAATCCGATCCCAGGCGCACCAGCGGCGATTCGAAAATGAATTTTCTGGGTGCGCGGTTTTTTTCCGGAACCGCGCGATAAACTGTCGAACCGATATTGAAGCCGCAGAAAGGATCCGCGGTCGTTTCATCTATTTCGCTGTCGGTCATCGCAAAGCCGCGAACGTAAATAATCGGATAAAACGGTGCGTGTGCATTTGCCATTGATACTCCCCCCTTTTTGTTATCGTTCTTCACAGACAATCCAGATTTGTTGCCCTTTGGGCAACACTTGCCATTGTATCAACAAAATCGCCGGGATAATGCGTTATATAAAGCCGTTTTCCATCAAAATTCGTCTACCGGGTCGATGCAATGAAAAAAGGAGTTGGCGATGATTATCGCCAACTCCTTTGTGTTCTCTGGTCGGGACGGTGTGATTCGAACACACGACCCCCTGCACCCCATGCAGGTACGCTACCAGGCTGCGCTACGCCCCGACGTGCGGTAATTATACCAGCACTCATCCGCGCTTTCATCTTCTGCTGCGGGTGTGCAGAAAAAATATCGGGCCGTTTTTTGTCCTGCCTCTTATGCTCAAGGGGCTTTCTTTTCCTGTCAGTTTTTCTGTTTTTTGTCGAGGCGATCTAACAACTGCTCAGGGGGAATCGGGCGGCAGATGAGAAAACCCTGTACATAATCCGCACTGCATTCTCTGCAATAATCAAGCTGCTCACCTGTTTCCACGCCTTCAATACAGACTTTTCTTTCCATGGAGTGAACCAGGTCGGTAATCAGCCGGATAAAGGATTTTGAATAGGAATCGGTTGAGACATCCCTGATGAATGTCCGGTCGATTTTGACCACATCAATGGGAAGCTCGCGCATGTTGCCAAGCGAGGAATAACCCATGCCGAAATCATCCATGGATATGCGGATGCCGTGCTGCCGGAAATCTTCGGACAGTGTTTTTACCCGCTGGATGTCGTGCATGGCCATGCTTTCCGTAATTTCGAAATTGATGTTGGACGGGCTGACACCGGTTTCTTTCAGGATCTGGAGAACGCGTTCCATGAAGTCCTGTTGCTGGAACTGGCGGATCGATATATTGATGCTGACACAGAAATCGGGACGCGTTTCATTGACGCTCCTGCAGAACAAGGCGGCTTCGCGAAGTACGAATTCACCGAGTGGAATAATCAGCCCCAGGTATTCTGCCAGTGGAATAAACTGCGCCGGGGACATGGGCTGACCAGTAGAAAGGGTCCAGCGCAGGAGGGCTTCCGCACCGATGATATTTCCGTCGGTGTGGGTCAGAGGTTGGTAGACAACAGAAAATCCCCGGAACTGGTTGTCGATGGATTCGCGCATTTCTTTTTCGATTTCCGCACGGGCAATCGAATCGTTATCCAGCGTGCCGGTATAAAAGGCATAGCTGTTTTTTCCCATACGCTTTGCCTGATACATGGCGATATCGGCATTTTTGATGATATCCCGGCTGCTGGTGCTGCCTTCAGGGAAACGAACGACGCCAATGCTTAATGTGCAGTAAAAACTTTTGTCGATAACATTCCAGGGCAACTGTGCGCGAGCGAGAAGACTGTTGATGATGGTATAAACGGAATCGGCATGTTCAGGGTGCAGCAAAATGACGAATTCATCACCGCCAAACCGGAAAATATCTGCGATCCCGCCGAAATCTTCTTTCAGGAAGTTGGCGAATTCCTTCAGGATAATGTCGCCATAATCATGGCCATAGCCATCATTGATGACCTTGAAGTCGTCCATGTCAATAAAAAGAACATAGCCGTCCTTTTTCGCATGCTGGGCGTTGGCATATGCTTCCGCCAGACAGGTCTCGAGGTGATAGCGGTTGCTCAGGCCGGTCAGCCGGTCGGTCAATGCCATGTCCCGGATGATCCGTTCGTTTCTTCTGCGGATCAGTGCCGTGGAAACCAGCTTGGAAATGTTTTCCAGAAACCCGAGCGTATCCTCCCCCCATTGCCGCTCTTTGACGCACTCGTCAAAGCAGATGAACCCAAAGGGCTTTTCCTGTATGTAAACAGCAAAAATGGCGGCAGCGATGACGCCTTCATTTTCAAATTCATCTGTGGAGCCGACGGGGATATCTCCAAAATTGATGATGCTGCGTCCGGTTTCTTCCAGGTCGGCCTTGATTTCCGGAATATCCTGTTGGTAATCCAGCGAGAATTCTCCCATGGAAGAAATCCCTTCATTGCACCATTCGTAGATCGCCTTGCACTGCGTGTTTTCAGGATTGTTTTCAAACAGGATAACGCGGCTGATATCAAGGTAAACGCCGGTCCGGTCAAGGAGGATCTGGAGAGATTCGTCCAGGTCGGAGTTGTGCAGGCCCTGGAGAATATCATTCAAAACAGCCTGCTGGCGGAGGTTATCCCCGATTTTTTCCAGGTTTTTTTTCGTATCGGTATAGTCCGCAATGATGCAGTCCGCATAGATGACTTCTCCGTTTTCATTACGGACCACATTGCTGTTGTCGTTGATCCAGACAGGCGTGCCGTCTGATTTCAGAATCCGGTAGATCGTTGTGTATTCATCGATTCCCTGGGCCTCGTAGGCATCCAGTGTCGCAACAAGTTCATCAATATCATCCGGGTGAACAATATCCGTCCATACCACCTTTCCGCTTAAAAAATCTTCCTTGTTGTAGCCATAGGCGGAAATATTCTCGGTAATGAAAGTAGTGATCCATTTTCCGTTTTCGCCCGTCACACGCAACGCGACAGAGGGGCTTCGTTCAATGATTTCCTCCGCAATAACGCGATGGGGGTTGTTTGACAGTTTTTTCACGCACTTCTCCAGTTTACGGACAATGTTGATGTCGTCACGGGCAATCAGATAAATGACGGGCTTATCCCGGGGTTTTGCAGAGCGGTGTGATACATTCAGGCACAGATTATGCACATAATATATTTGACACCGGGCAATGGGTTGATTTTAGGCAATTTATTGATTTTGGGCAATTCTTTTGTGAGGTGCCCGTATCACGCAGTATGGTATAAGGTGTTTCCGGTTAACAAGGACGGCAGTTATGGGAATTGAGATTGAACGCAAGTTTTTGCTGAGTGGTGACGGCTGGAAAAACCAGGTGGAAGGGGATGTCATCAGGCAGGGCTACCTGTCATCGGATCATGATCGGGTTGTTCGTGTCAGAACCATGAACCAGGATGCTTTTATTACCATTAAAAGCAGTACAGACGGTCTTTTCCGAAACGAATGGGAGTATGCCATTCCACTGGAGGATGCCGAGGACATGCTGGAACGTCTTTGCCTGAAGCCCTTGATAGAGAAGGTGCGTTACCGGATTCCGTATGAGGGCATGATTTGGGAGGTGGATGAATTTTTTGGTGAAAATGCCGGATTGTTTATTGCCGAAATCGAGCTGGAGTCGGTGGACCAGGTATTTGCGCTTCCTCCCTGGGCAGGGCGGGAAGTCACAGATGATCCGCGCTATTACAATACCAATCTGATGCGAAATCCGTATCGGATATGGAAAGGGCAAGACTGAACTACTACAATTCAGCATCAAAAAAGGCGCATGATTTGCGCCTTTTGCGTGTAACCTGTCTGCCGGACAGATCAGGACGGCACGTCGCTTGGCATGTTTTTCACGGATTCGCGACTGTGTTCTTTTGATTTTGTCTTGTGTTTGACAAGTTGCCTGTCCAGTTTATCCATCAGGATGTCAATGGCAGCATACAGGTCCTGTGCGCTGCTTTCGGCATGTATCGTCTTGCCGCTCATGTTCATTTTGATTTCTGCCCGTTGCCTTTTGTCCTTGTCAGAGTTGTTGTCGACAGCCAAAAGGACTGAAATGTCGATTACGTTGTCAAAGTTCCGTTTCATCCGGTTCAGCTTGTTTTCGACATGACTGCGGATGGCCGGTGTTACTTCGAGATGATGTCCACTGATTGTGAGATTCATAAGTTTCTCCTAAATATTGTCATCAGTTATCACCTGTTTAAACAGCACAGTGGTGACATTTTTTGTCCTGTAAGAATATTACAGAGACTTTCGCATATGAGCGGGAGGTATTTTCAGGGTTTCGCGGTATTTCGCGACGGTTCGACGGGCAATCACCAGACCCTGTTCTCCCAGTATCAGTGCGATTTTGTTATCTGATAAAGGTTTTTTCCGGTTTTCTGCTCCTATAAGTTGTCTGATTTGTTCACGAATGGCAGTTGACGATACCGTACTGCCTGATTCTGTTACCAGATGACTTCCGAAGAAGTATTTCAACTCAACTATACCATGTGGTGTATGCATGTATTTTTGAGTTGTTACACGTGAGATGGTGCTTTCGTGTAGTTCTAGTGTATCAGCTATTTCACGCAATACAAGGGGTCTCATCGCTACGGCCCCCTCTGAAAAGAATTTCTGCTGCAATTCAACAATGGTTTGTCCTGTCCTGAGAATTGTGTCAAAGCGCTTCCTGAGATTGCGGATGAGCCAGTTGGCTTCCTGCAGGTGCGTTTTGGCGGTCTGCCGGGTTTCCGCGTTTTTCATGATGTCGGCATATGCGGCGTTCAGGCGGATATGGGGGATTGCCGATGGATTGAGCGCGACATGCCATTGCTCGTTTTCCTCGAAGGCGATCAGTTCGGGTACGAGCGTATGTGCTTTCTCAGGTGAAAAGCGTGCGCCAGGGTGCGGGTGGCAGCGTTGGATCGCTTTTTGTGCCTCATCCAGATCTTCATCATCACAGCCCAGATGTTTTTTCAGGCGGGAAAAGTCGCGGCGGGCCAGAAGGGGCAGGTGGTTTTCGACGATGGCCAGTGCCCGCTTTCGTGTGATGTAAGGCAGGCCGGGCAGCCTTTTAAGCTGGATTGCCAGACATTCTGCAGGGCTGCCTGCTGCCACGCCAGCAGGTTCAAGTGCCTGTACTTTCGAAAGCGCCAGTTCCAGTTCCTCAATGCGAATGTCCAGTTCGTCAGGCAGCCAGTCCAGCATTTCCTCAAGCTTTTCGACCAGGTAACCGTTTTCATCCAGGGCATCGATTATCAGTTCGGCGAGTGCAAGCTGGCGTCTGTCGATGAGGGTGAGCCGTATCTGGGCAAGCAGGTGTTCCCGTAATGACATCTCCGGCGCTTCAATCCGGGAAGATGTCCATTCCTCATCGGACGGGATACCCGGGGAGGACGAGGATGAAAAGTCGGGAAGCGTTTCCTGTGGCGTTTTTTCTCTTTCCGGGGTTCCCGGCGGAGTGTCGCCTCTTTCCAGCAATGGATTGTCCTGCAGGATTTTATCCAGTTCGAGATGGAGGTCGGTTGCCGAGAGTTGTAAAAGACGGATGGATTGCTGCTGGCGTGGGGTAAGCGCAAGATGTTGTGCCGGGCGGGACTGCTGTTTCAGTTTCATGCGCTTTTTTGTTTTTAGAGCCTGAAATTTTCTCCCAGGTAAACCCGCCGGACAGACTCGTCCGCGATAATTTCTTCAGGATGTCCTTTGGCCAGAACTGTGCCCTGGTTGATGATATAGGCGTGGTCGCAAATGCCCAGCGTTTCACGTACATTATGATCAGTGATCAGAACGCCGATGCCACGGTCTTTCAGAAAGCGGACAATGCGCTGGATTTCAATCACCGCAATGGGATCAATGCCGGCAAAGGGTTCATCAAGCAGGATGAACCGGGGATCAGTGGCAAGCGCCCGCGCGATTTCGACACGACGCCTTTCGCCGCCGGAGAGGGAGGTTGCCGAATTTTCACGGAGTTTCTCGATCTGCAACTCTGCCAGAAGGGAGTCAAGCCGCGTTTCTATCTCGTATTTTGAGAGGGGTTTGCCATTTTTATGCTGCAGTTCCAGTACAGCGCGAATGTTGTCTTCCACATTCAGCTTGCGGAAAACGGATGCTTCCTGGGGCAGGTAGGACAGCCCCATGGCAGCCCGGCGGTGAATGGGAAGATGTGAAATATCCACACCGTCAAGATCAATGGTGCCGGCATCAGAGGGAACCAGTCCGACAATCATATAAAACGACGTGGTTTTGCCTGCGCCGTTCGGACCCAGCAATCCCACGACCTCGCCGCTTTGGACTTCCAGCGAAACATCGTGAACAACCGTGCGTTTACCGTAGGTTTTCTGCAGGCCCTGAACGAGCAGTTTATTGACGTGCATTATGACCCCTTTTTGTCCCGAGGTTGAATTATGGCTTTTACACGTCCTGCCCCGGGGGCGGATTTGCCCTCAGAGGTGTTGTGTACCTGGTAAAACTCGCTTTTGCTGTTATAGGAAATATATTCTCCCTTAATATCATCCGTCACGATCTTTCCATCAAGGCGCTTTAAATTGGCACGGGTAAAAAACTTGATGATTTCGGTTTTGTTATCGTATTCGATGCGCTCACCGTATCCTTCTGTCCACAAGTCCGGTCCGCCATCGCGTTTTTCCCGCAAAGAGGCCAGTTTTCCCGGAGCGGCATAAAGCGTGGTGTACTGATAACCTTCCGGATCCTGTACCAGCACAACCTTCGCGGCTTTTGCGACACGTGTTCCCTGGGTCATGATAACGTTTCCGGTAAATATCGTAACCTGTTTGACATCATCGGCCACCATCTGGTCGGCTTCAATATCGGTGGGTTTGTCTCTGTCTGCTCTTTCTGCATGTGCAGAAAAAGTCATGCAGCAAGCCAGTATGAAAAAGGTGAAAATCAGTCGCATGGGGCACAATCCGGTTATCGTTTTGATTTGGGAGGATACACAACTTTTGCGCGGCTTAACAGGAAGAGTTCGCGGGTGGCGTTGTTGGATTCCATTCCGATGCCGGTCATGGTGGCCGTTCCCTGGTAAGCAATTACTTCCCTGTCTGTTCGCATGATATCTTCATTCGGCAGAACAAGAAGATATTCTGTTGTCATTCTGAAAGCCTCCGTCTCTGCGGTTGGCGGCCGGAGAACAACCACGTTTTCGTGCATGTGGATCTTGCTGTTTTCATCCTCGATATAGGCCCAGTCCGAGTAGGTGACCTGGAGTCTTTTCTGCTCATCCAGTGATTCCATGACCGGGAAGTTGATCAGGGAGGAGTCATTATCCGGATAGTGGGTCATTTTCTTTCCGGTCAGTTCATAATCAGGCTCCCCTGTCAGCTTCAGCTTGAAGTGCCGGAAATTGTCCAGGTAATAATCAGGTTCTTCGCGTGGAATACCTGTCGTTTCATCTGCTGCGCTTTTTTTGAGCACCATGTTGAGCCAGGCACTGCTGACAGCCAGTGTGGCAGCAATGGCAAAAATGGTTATCAGCCTGAAGCGGCGTGCTGTGCGGCCTCTCATTTCAGGTAGGACTCCATAATGGGCAGGTATTTTTCCTGTGCCTGTAAAATCAGATCGCAGATTTCGCGGATGGCGCCATTGCCGCCAGCCGCTTCTGTTACATAGTCTACCCGGGAGCGGACCTCAGCATGTCCGTTTGGCACGCTGGCAGAAAAACCGGCGCGAATCAGAATGGGCAGGTCGATGACATCATCGCCAATATAGCCGCAATCAGCGGCATCCATACCGGTTTTGCTCAGGAGGGCGGTAAAAGCCGAGAGCTTGTCCTGTATGCCGAGCTGAACATGTCCTATCCCCAGGTCTTCTGCGCGGCGTATGACCATGGCGGACTGGCGTGCGCTGATGATGGCTGTCTGTATGCCGGATTGCTGTAACAGCCTGATTCCGTGGCCATCCAGAACATGAAATTCCTTGATGATTTCGCCATCCGGGCCAAACAGCAGTTTTCCATCGGTCAGGACACCATCCACGTCAAATATCATCAGTTTGACCTGGCGCGCTTTTTTATGGATGTTGGTTGGCATCAGATTACCTTCGCCTGCGTGAGATCGTGGATATGTACCGCGCCGATCAGTTTTCCATTGGTATCGGCAACCAGCAGCTGATTGATCCGGTACTGCTCCATGATATTGATGGCTTCAGCGGCAAGCTGTCCGGGGCCGATGGTTCTCGGATTCTTGGACATGACTTCGGAGATGCGGATACGGGAAAAATCCTGCACTTTTTCCAGAAGACGGCGCAGGTCGCCATCTGTAAAAACACCGATTGCGCGGTGATTTTCATCGACGACCGCTGTCATCGCCATTCCTTTTTTCGTAATTTCAAAGAGTGCTTCGCGCAGCAGGGTATCCGCTGTGACGACCGGAACCGCATCGCCTTTTCGCATGACATCGCTGACAAGTGTCAAAAGACGGCGTCCGAGCGCGCCACCAGGGTGAGAGCGCGCGAAATCATCCTCACGAAAACCGCGCGCATCAAGAACGGCAATGGCCAGTGCATCACCCAGCGCCATGGTCGTTGTCGTGCTGGCTGTCGGAGCGAGATTCAGCGGACAGGCTTCTTTGTCCACCTGGATACTCAGATGGACATCCGATAATTGCGCCAGTCCGGAGTAGGGCTTGCCTGTCATGGCAATCATTTTTGCGCCCATGCGCTTGATGATCGGGCAAATGGACATGAGTTCGGAAGCTTCTCCGGAATAGGAGATGGCGATGAATACGTCCTGTTCGGTGATCATGCCCAGGTCGCCATGCAGTGCTTCAGCGGGATGGACAAACATGGCCGGGGAACCGGTTGAGGCAAAAGTTGCCGCGATCTTGCGCGCGACATGGCCCGATTTGCCTATGCCAGACACAACGATTCGGCCGGTGCAGTCCAGCAGCATTGCCGCGGCTTTTCCAAAATGCGCGGCATCTTCACCGGCAAGCCGTTTTTTCAGGTTGTTCAGTGCAGCTGTTTCGATTTCCAGCGTTTCGGCAGCCAGGTTCAGGGCGCGTTTGGTATCAAAAAATGATGTGATTTTTGCAGTATTTTCAGACATTCCAGCAGTATAAACGAATTCATTCAGGCAAGAATCACGGTATTAACAAAAGGATACAGAAAAAAATGATGGCATCACAGCAGCCGGGCAACAATGACTGAAAATGGCCGAAGAAGCGGGGTTTGAGCAATATCCTGAAGAAAAATAACAGGGCTGTTTTGCCGGAAGTTCAGGATGTCTATGGAAAAACAAGGACTTTTCTTTGTATACTCTAGTGTTACCTGACATTCTGGCAGAGATCATATAAAAAAACCGGAAAGCAAAACCAGAGAAATTGTTACTGCCGATCTGACAGACCCCCTATGCAATCATCCCTTTCATTCGTAATCCTGATGCTGGGCGCCGCCGTTCTTGGTGTCGTGGTGTTCCGCATCCTTCAGTTGCCCCCCATCCTGGGTTACTTGACGGTCGGCATCATCATCGGCCCGCATTCAACGCGGCTGGTCAGTGATGCCGAAGCACTGAATGGCCTGGCTGAATACGGGGTCGTCTTTCTGATGTTTTCCATCGGGCTGGAGTTTTCTCTGCCCCAGCTCTATGCGATGCGGCGATTGGTATTCGGGCTGGGACTCTCGCAGGTGATTACCACCATTGCCATTACCATGGCGATCTGCCTGGGTTGCACCTATCTTTTTACCGCGCTCAATATCAGCTGGCAGGCAGCGCTCGCTTTAGGCGGTGCTGTTGCCATGTCTTCCACAGCAATTGTTTCCAAAATGCTGGCGGAAAAGCTGGAACTGGAAAGCGAACATGGCCGGCGCATTATCGGCATCCTGCTTTTCCAGGACCTGGCCGTTGTCGTCCTGCTGATTCTGGTACCGACGCTGGCCAATAACCCGGGCAATATCTGGATGGTCGTCGGCCTGGCATTGGGCAAGGCGATCCTGGTCATGGCAACGATTCTCTTTTTCGGACAGAAGCTGATGAGCAAATGGCTGGGGCTGGTCGCACGCCGGAAGTCGCAGGAACTCTTCATGCTCAACCTGCTCCTTATCACGCTGGGAGCGGCCTGGATTACGGAGCATTTCGGACTTTCCATGGAACTGGGCGCCTTCATGGCGGGCATGCTGATTTCCGAGACGCGCTACAAGCATGAGGTTGAGGCGGATATCAAATCATTCCGCGATGTTCTTCTGGGACTGTATTTCATTACGATTGGCATGCTTCTGAACGTCAGGCTGGTCATCACGCACTGGTGGGCGGTTCTGTTGCTGATTATTTTGCTGTTTGTCGTCAAGTTTGTGCTTATTGCCTGGCTGACCAAGGTGTTCGGCGGGTCCCGGGGCATCAGTATCCGGACCGGCCTGGCGCTGGCGCAGGCCGGTGAATTCGGATTTGTTCTGTTGAACCAGCTTGGCGGACTCAATATGCTGGAGCCGTGGCTGGTCCAGGTTCTCCTGGCGTCAATGGTGCTGTCGATGCTTTCTGCGCCCTTTATCATTGCCCAGTCTGACCGGATCGTGATGAAATTTTCCGCCAATGAGTGGATGCTGCAGTCTCTGGCCCTGACGCAACTGGCAAGCAGTACCATGGGCACCAAGGAGCATGTGGTCATTGCCGGTTTCGGGCGCACCGGGCAAAGTGTTGCCAGACTGCTTTCGGAGGAAAAGATTCCTTATCACGCGCTTGACCTGGACCTGGAAAGGGTCAGAAGGGCTGAAGCCGCCGGTGAGCATGTTTCCTATGCGGATGCCACGCGGCGGGAAAGCCTGATTGCGGCGGGTATTCACCGGGCGTCTTCGCTTGTCATTACCTTTGCCAATACGCATGCGGCGCTGACAATTCTGCACTATGCCAAGGAACTGGCGCCAACACTGCCTGTCATTGTCCGCAGTTATGATGACTCGGATTTTGAACGCCTCAAGGAGGGCGGCGCTGACGAGATCGTGCCTGAGGCGATTGAGAGTAGCCTGGTTCTGACTTCGCATGCCTTCCTTGCAGCAGGCGTACCTGTGCGCCGGGTCATGCGCCGGGCACAGGAGGCGCGCATGGAGCGATATGCCTCGCTTCGGGAATACTTTCACGGCGAGTCGGATGTCAGTATCGTTGATGAGGAAACCTACCGCCGTCTGCATTCGCTTCGTATTCCTGCGGATTCACATGCAGTAGGACAGACGCTTCGGGAACTGGGGTTGCCCTCGGCCAATGTGGACGTCACCCTGGTTCGACGGGGTAAGGAAAAGCTGGAAGTTTACGCCGATCTGAAGGTAGAGGTCGATGACGTGCTGGTCCTTCGCGGCACGTCTGAAGGCATTACCATGACTGAAGAGCGCTTGCTGAAATAAGCCGCTATTTGCCTTTGTTTTTCTTCCTGCCGAGCATCGGTGCCAGGTATTTTCCGGTAATGCTGTCCGGGTTCTTCGCCAGGTCTTCAGGTGTGCCGGTAGCGATAATGCGTCCGCCGCCTTCTCCGCCTTCCGGTCCCAGATCGACAATCCAGTCTGCTGTTTTGATCACATCCAGGTTATGCTCAATGATGACAACCGTATTGCCCTGGTCCCGCAGGCGATGGATGACTTTCAAAAGCAGGTCGATATCATGAAAATGCAGGCCGGTTGTTGGTTCATCCAGGATGTAGAGCGTGCGTCCCGTATCGCGTTTGGACAGCTCCAGCGAGAGTTTTACCCGCTGTGCCTCACCACCGGAAAGGGTGGTTGCGCTTTGTCCCAGGCGGATATATCCCAGTCCGACATCAAGAAGTGTCTGGAGGCGTCTGGCAACCATCGGCACCGGTTTGAAAAACTCGAAAGCCTCTTCCACCGTCATGCCGAGCACTTCGGAGATGTTCTTGTCCTTGTAATGAATTTCCAGCGTTTCCCTGTTATAGCGCTTTCCGTGACAGACATCACAGGGCACATAGACATCCGGCAGGAAGTGCATTTCCACCTTGATGACCCCATCGCCCTGACAGGCCTCGCAGCGCCCGCCCTTGACGTTGAATGAAAAACGCCCCGGGCTGTATCCTCTTTCCCGCGCGGCCGGAACAGTGGAAAAAAGTTCACGAACCGGCGTAAAAAGGCCGGTATAGGTTGCAGGATTGGAGCGGGGGGTGCGTCCGATCGGCGCCTGGTTAACGGCAATCACTTTATCAAAATGTTCCAGCCCGCTGATGGAGTCAAAGGGTGCCGGTTCTGTCTGGGATCCGAAAAGATGATGGGCAACCGCTGCGTATAAGGTATCGTTTACCAGCGTGGATTTGCCAGAACCCGATACGCCTGTCACACAGGTCAAAAGGCCGACGGGCAGCTTGAAGGTGATGTTTTTCAGGTTATTGCCACGGGCACCCTTGATGACAAGCTGATTGTCCCTGTTTTGGCGAATCCGTTTTTTCGGCAAAGGGATGGAAAGCTCGCCATTCAGGTATTTGGCAGTCAGGGATGTTTTTGATTTCAGGATGGATTCCGGTGCGCCCTGCACAACAACATGGCCGCCATGAACGCCCGCACCGGGCCCCATATCAATGATATGGTCAGCCGTGCGTATCGCATCCTCATCATGTTCCACAACCAGAACGGTATTGCCGATATCACGCAGGTGCTTGAGTGTGGCAATCAGGCGGTCATTGTCGCGCTGGTGAAGTCCAATGGATGGCTCGTCCAGCACGTACATGACGCCGGTCAGGCCGCTGCCGATCTGGGAAGCGAGACGAATCCGCTGGGACTCTCCGCCGGAGAGGGTATCGGCCCCACGGCTGAGTGACAGATAATCGAGCCCGACATTATTCAGAAAGCGCAGGCGGGAAACAATTTCATTCACAATGCGCACGGCAATTTCTTTTTTGGCGCCGGTCAGGGAAAGCGTTTCAAAATAGTGCAGCGTCTCATTTAAGGGCAGGCGCGTGATTTCGTGAATGGCACGCTCCTGTTGTCCGTCACCGACCGTGACAAAGCGGGATTCTGTTCGCAGGCGCGCGCCGTGACAGGACGGACATTCTTTTTCATTGATCAGTTTGGCAAGATCCTCCCTGACGGCCATGGAATCCGTTTCACGATAGCGCCTTTGCAGGTTATTAACGATGCCTTCAAAGGCATGTTCGCGTATCCAGTGGCTGCCTCTTTCATTCACATACGTAAACGGGATTTTTGTTCTGCCTGAGCCGAAAAGAACAACATCCTGGACATTTTCGGGAAGCTGCTCAAACGGGGTATCAACATCAAAATCATAATAGGCCGCCAGGCTTTGCAGCATCTGGAAATAAAACTGATTGCGCCGGTCCCACCCCTTGACTGCGCCGGATGCCAGAGACAGGCCGGGAAAGAGCACAACCCGCTTTGGATCAAAAAACTCGATATGACCCAAACCGTCGCATTCAGGGCATGCTCCCATCGGATTGTTGAATGAAAAAATCCGGGGTTCAAGCTCATGCAGTGAAAAGCCGCAGATAGGGCACGCAAACTGGCTGGAGAATATCTGCTCGTCACCGGAATCCATATCCACGGCCAGGGCGCGGCCATCGGCCATGCGGAGCGCCGTTTCGAAACTTTCGGCCAGGCGCTGTTTGATATCAGGGTTGATCCGCACACGATCCACGACGACATCGATAGTGTGCTTTTCATTTTTTTTCAGCTTTGGGATGCTTTCGACGTCAAATACATCTGCCTTTTTCGTTCCGCTTTGCACGCGAAAACGGATGAATCCCTGCGCCTGCATCTGCTCAAAGAGATCCAGGTGCTCCCCTTTCCGGGCATTGACGACCGGTGCCAGGATCATCAGGCGTGTGCCTTCCTGCATGGCCATGACGGCATCAACCATTTGTGAGACAGACTGGGCGGCCAGTGCGATTTCGGGGTGATTGGGGCAATGCGGGGTGCCGACGCGGGCGTACAGAAGACGCAGGTAATCGTAGATTTCCGTTACGGTGCCGATCGTCGAGCGCGGGTTATGAGAGGATGCTTTCTGGTCAATGGCAATCGCGGGCGACAGGCCCTCAATCAAGTCCACATCGGGCTTTTCCATCAGTTGCAAAAACTGGCGGGCATAAGCCGAGAGTGATTCGACGTAGCGCCTTTGGCCTTCGGCATACAGCGTATCAAAGGCGAGCGAAGATTTGCCGGAACCCGACAGGCCGGTAATGACGATCAGCTTGTTGCGGGGAATATCCAGATTGATGTTTTTCAGGTTGTGAGTGCGGGCGCCTCTGACAAGAATGATTCCGCGTTCGTCCATGATAAAAATCTTTATTTGGTAACTGGTGATTTATACAGGTTAATTTATTACTATACCTCATTTGCCCAACTTTCACAGAGAGGCCGAACAAACCGCATTTACGCTGCCAACTTTCTGGCATAATTGACTACATTTGGCGCCAGACACATCAAATCAGGCAGAAATCGTAAACATCAGGAGAACTTAATGGCATCAATCAACAAAGTCATCATTGTCGGCAATCTGGGGCGTGACCCGGAAAATCGTTATATGCCGAGTGGTGAGCAGGTAACCAGCATCGCTGTTGCAACAACCGACCGCTGGCGCGACAAGTCTACAGGTGAGCAAAAAGAGGCAACAGAATGGCATCGGGTATCATTTTTCGGCAAGCTGGCCGAGATCGCCGGGCAGTATCTGAAAAAAGGCTCCCAGGTTTATATTGAAGGCAGGCTCAGAACCCGCAAATATACGGACAAGGAGGGGATAGAGCGTTATGCGACGGAAATCATTGCCGATACGATGCAGATGCTGGGAAGTCGTCCAGGTTCAGGCGAACCCATGGAAGACAGGGGCGGAAGGCAGCAGGCAGCCGCTTCCCGTCCCGCACCCAGCCGCGCACCGAATCTGTCCGACATGGATGACGATATTCCGTTCTAGGATAAACATACCCAAAAAGAGGCTCCCGTATGTAATGCGGGAGCCTCTTTTTTTAGGGGGAATCAGAATGGCCGGATCCAGACAGGGCGAAGGTTGGCCTGTTCCGGGGTGGAAAGCGCCAGATCAATCTGGTTCAGCAGTTTTGGCTTGTCTTTGCCCAGCACCCCTTTCAGGACAAGCTGGTTAGACGCATGGTCGCTTCTGAAAATGGTGGATTTGAGTTCCAGCGCGTCGACAAACTGGCGCAGTTCACGAAAGAGGGCCGGTTGGGCCATATATTCGAACTGTCCTTCAAATCCTTTCTGGTGGCGTGCATCGCCATGCGGCAGGTTGATCACTAAAGATGCCAGGTATTCCGGCTGGGTCCGGTTGGCCAAAAGAGCGGAGTTGAGCGCATGCTGTTCGCTGAAGCGTTCACCGGCCAACCCGTTGATGATCATGACGGATCGTTTGACACCGGCATCGGCCAGACGGTTCAAGGCATCTACCGTGCTTTGGTGTGTTTCTCCTTTGTTGATGCTGTTGAGGACAAAGTCATCTCCTGATTCTGCGCCCAGGTAGATCAGGTCCAGGCCGGCGTCGTGAATCTGCTTCAGGTCGTCATCCGATTTGTTGGCCACATTCCGGGGCAGGCAGTAAGAAGAAACGCGGCTGACGCCAGGCAGGTATTCCTGGATGGCATGCAAAATGGTCAGGAGGCGGCGTGTTGAGAGCACCAGAGCATCTCCGTCAGCCAGAAAGACTCTGCGCACTCTCGACAGGTTCTGTCCGGCCCAGCGGATTTCCTTGAGGACTTCATCTTCCGGCTTGATGCGGAATTTTTTTTGCGGCTGCGTATACATGTCGCAATACGAGCACTTGCTCCAGCTGCATCCGTTCGTGATCTGCAGGATCAGTGAACGTGCTTCGCTGGGCGGGCGGAAAAGCGGCTCAATGTAGGTAATGGGTGGCTTGCGAAACATGAAATGGATTTATCAGGCCGGGGCATGGCAGACACCGTGCCCCGGCAGGGGTTAAATCAGAGCTGTGCCTTGACGCCATCAACAGACGCTTTCAGGGCCCTGGAGAGATCGTCAATAGCTTTTTCCCGTGTCAGGCCAGTCTGGTACTGCAGCATGTCCTGTGCTTTTTGCGTGGAAAAAGGCCAGTCATCCGCCAGAAAGACGCTGCCGGTCCATTCATCTTTGGGAATGGCTTTGACTTTCGCATCCGGATTGGCGTGATTGATGATGAGCTGCGCCAGTTCTTCCCAGGTCAGGTAAACGCTGCCGAGGTTGAAAAGTTCGCCCCTTGGACGTTTTTCAAAAATGGCCAGAACGGCGGAGACAAAGTCGTCAAGCTGCAGGAAATTGCCGCCACTGCCGGCAGGCACTTCCACGACGCCTTTTTCGATGGCCTCGCGTGCCATGGCGCGGATATTGCGTCCGCCGATGGTTTCACCGTAGGCGTACCAGATCATCACATTGTTGACGGCCATGTCATGCTGTACGGTATAGATCTTGCTCATTTCTTCCGTGATCAGCTTGGCCAGGGCATAGGCAGGATTGCGTGACTGCTCCACAAGGTGGGGGTGCGTTTCATCCACGGGGTTGGTTACCGGCTTGCCATAGGAAACAGCGGTTGTTGCGTTGATGACATCTTTGATGCCGTACTCAACAGCCGCATCCAGAAGGTACTGGTATGCCTTGACGTCGATATCCAGCAGGTCAATGAAATTTTCAGAAAAACTCCAGGCCAGATGCAGGATGGCATCCGTGCCGTTGACCGCACGTCTGACAAGCTCTTTGTCTGCCATATTGCCGGGAAAGATTTCCACGTTGTTACCTTCCAGCTTTTTCAGGCCTTCTTCATCTTTATCCAGGACCCGGACACGATATCCTTTTTCCGTCAGGGATTTCACGACGTGAACGCCCATGTTGCCGCAACCGCCGGTAACAAGAATTTTCATTTTTCTCTCCTTAGTAAAAACGCATGATGCATAACAAGACACACAGGTTCTGGATACAGTATCAAGACGGCATATCTGGACTGAACCTTGAATATTACAGGATTTGGGGGAAGAGTAAAATTGGTCCGGGGCTCTGAAAGCCCTCCGGCCTTTCCCGCATTCGGTCGTGCAAAATAATGTTATATTTCCCGGACCGGTTTGAATGTGACAGCCCTGTTTGAGGGCTGACAAAATATCTGCGAAAGCATAAACCCGTGTCAGAGAAAAAGAAAAACCTGCCCGAGCCTGTTTCGGAGTCCGCATCCCTCAGGGAAGGCTGGCGCCATGTCTTGCGCTATCATCTGCGCAAACACTGGATGGTGGCGCTCGGCATGGCCGTGTCCGGCATTGCACTGGTCATTATGCTGGCCCAGAGCCTGATGCAGATCGGTCACGCGGGTTTTGACAGGGCATTGCAGTTGGCTATCGTTGGCGGGGGAGCCGGTTTTATCATGACAGCGGCAGGAGCTCTTCCTGCGCTTTTGGTCAGAAAAATCCCCCAGTCTGTCGAGGATACGATGCTCGGTTTTGCTGCCGGCATGATGCTGGCAGCCAGTGCTTTTTCACTGCTGTTGCCGGGCCTGCAGGCCGGGATAGAGATCACGGGAAGCAGGGTGACCAGTGCCGGTGTTGTCGTATTGGGTATGGCATTGGGTATTCTTCTGATGCTGAGTCTGGAGCAGTTTACGCCCCACCAGCATAAAACAACCGGAACATTCGGTCCGGGTTCGGAACGTTTTAATCGTGTCTGGCTGTTTGTCTTTGCCATTTCGCTGCACAACCTGCCGGAAGGCATGGCGATTGGAGTCAGCTTTTCCCGCGGCGACATGAATGTCGGATTGCCGCTGACTACGGCGATTATCCTGCAGGATATTCCGGAAGGGCTGGCTGTGGCGCTTGCCTTGCGCAGTGCCGGTATGTCACGTCTGCGAGCGGTTCTGCTGGCGGGAGCAACCGGTCTCCTGGAGCCTTTCGGCGCGCTTTTGGGGGTTGGCCTGACAAGTGGCCTGGCGGTTTCCTATCCGATCGGATTGGGGCTGGCCGGTGGTGCCATGATATTTATCGTTTCACATGAAGTCATTCCGGAAACTCACCGCAACGGGCATCAGACCCCTGCCACGATTGGTCTTCTGGTCGGGTTTGCATTGATGATGGTTCTTGATACCATGCTGGGATAGCAGATCAGGAAAAAAGGAATCATTGATGCTTGCTGCCATTGACCTGGGCTCCAACAGCTTTCGCCTTCAGATCGGGGAGTATGTGGACGGCACGATCCGTGTCGTCAGGACAGCCAGGGAACCCAACCGGCTTGCTGCCGGGCTGGATAAAAGAAATTACCTGACGGATACCGCCATACAGGGCGGCCTGGATGCGCTCGCCAGCCTCCGGGAGATTGTGGCGCTTTATCCGGTGAGCGTGGTCCGTGCCGTTGCCACCAATACCCTGCGTGTGGCACTTAATGCGGCTGATTTTCTGATACGCGCAGAAGCCGTCCTGGGTTATCCCATTGAAGTCATTTCCGGAGAAGAGGAGGGGCGCCTCATTTATCTGGGAGTGGACAACCTTCTGGCCAACCCTGAAGAACGACGCCTGGTGATTGATATTGGCGGCGGGTCAACCGAAATTATTCGCGGCAGGGGAAAGACCATTGAACGGGTGGAGTCGTTCAGTGTGGGAACGGTTGGGCAGAGCCGGACTTTTTTCCCGGACGGCCTCATTACAGCGGCCGGTTTTGACGCGGCCATTCTGTCTGCCCGCAGTCACTTTGAAGATGTCAAGTCTCATTACCACAAACGCAACTGGCAGGCTGCTTATGGTTCGTCCGGGACGATGCGTGCCATTGCGGAAATTATTGCAGCCAATGGCATTGGCGATGGACAACTGACAGGGAAAAACCTGGATCTGCTCCGGCAGCAGATGATCAGAACGGGAAAAATCAGCAAACTTGATTTGCCTGGTCTCCGGCCTGAGCGTGCGGCTTCTGTTGTGGGAGGTCTTTCTATCCTGATCGCTCTGGTGCGTGACATGAAAATGCAGGTAATGCGTCCTGTCGAGTCAGGATTGCGCATGGGCATCATGTGGGACCTGTGTCTGCAATCGACAGAGCAGGATCGGCGGGAACAGTCGGTTTCCCGTTTTATGCAGCGTTACAAGGCTGACAGAAGGCGGGCAACCCGGGTTGCGGATTGCGCCAGCGCGCTCTACGAAAAAATGCAGCCGGATTCTGATGCTTACGCCAGGCTTTTGCACTGGAGTGCACAGATGCATGAAGTCGGCATGTTTGTTTCACCAACCAATTACCACAAGCATGGGGCTTACCTGGTGGAAAATGCCGATCTTGCCGGCTTTACTGCCCGCGAGCAAAAGCAGATGGGGCGCTTTGTGCTGGGCCAGAAAGGCAACCTTCGCAAATTGAACGGGATTTTCAGTAATCCGGATGCCGTCAAGGCAGTGCTTGCGATCAGGCTTGCCGTCATATTCATGCACTCGCGTGCGAATGTGGATGAGTCTGAAGTACATTTCCGTATCAGAAAACGGATTGAGATCACGATGCCGAAAAAATGGCTCAGACAGTACCAGACATTGTCTTACTGGCTGGGGAGGGAGCGTGACTGGTGGGCTGAGATGGACATGCCGCTGATTATCCGTGAATCCTGAAGCAAAACCGCTATGTCTGCTAGGGATGTGTTTTGGTCCTGGCAAGACGGACTGCCCGTTCGACACTGAGCCGGCTCATGGAGACATCAGGGAACTCCTTCCCGAGAGAAAACTGCAGAATGCCGTATACCGGGTCTTTCAGGCGGGACAGAATCAGGATTTTTTTCTGCTCTGCCGCAAAAGTGAAGAAATCCCTGAGTGCTTCCAGGCTGGTGGTATCCAGGTCATTCGTCAGTTCAAGGCTCAGAATAATGGTGTGAACCGGATCGCTGATAGAGGAGAGGATTTGCCTTATCTGCTGCAGGATACGTTCGGCATTGGCAAAGAAAAGCCCCTGGTCCGGGCGCACAATCAGGACGCCTGATACCGGGCGCGCTTCCGGAAAGGCCGTCATGCTGACAAAGTCATGGCTTTGCCCCAGACGGCCAAGCTCGGAGACGGAAGAGGATGAAATCTGCTTGAGCATGATCAGGATGCTGATGCCCACAGCAATGATGAGGCCCTGCAGCACGCCAAGAACAAGAACAGCCAGTACTGAAACAATAGCAATCAGGCGGTCGTTTTTCCAGGCAAAATAGATTTCAAAGGTTGAAATACGCAGGATCGTGAGCATGGTGTATATGACGATACCAGCCAGCACGGGTTGTGGAATCAGCTCAATATAGGGAAGGATGGTTGCAAGTACCAGCAGTGTAATGAGCATGGCAAAAATTCCTGACATGCGGGTTTTTGCGCCGTATGCTTCATTTGCGGCTGTTGCTGAATAGCCTGCACCGACCGGCATGCCCTGGAAAAGCCCGGATACCAGGTTGGAAATGCCCAGGGCCAGGAGGTCCCGGTTGGGAGCGATGGCATCACCGTGTTTCATGGCAAAGCTGCGAATAGAACCATATGATTCCGCGTACAGAATGAAAACCATTGCAAGGCTGAGCTCGAAAAGGTTCAGCCATTCCTTCAGGGAAAGCACGGGAACCTTCAGTTCCATCATTTCGACGCTGATTGAGCCGACAAGGGGGACGCCGTAAGACGTCAGCTCAATGGTTATGCTGGCGATGATACCCAAAAGAATGACAACAATGCCGCCGGGGGCTTTCGGGATACGACCCAATCCAAAGAGGAGAACAACCGTGATGATTGCGATGGCGAGGCAGGCGTAATTCCAGTTTGCAAACTGGTAGGCCAGGTCAGTCATGAAATAAAGCAGGTTGTCATACCGCGAGTGAATGCCGACAACAGGCCCCAGTTGCTTGATGATAATGACTATCGCCAGGCCGAAGGTAAAGCCGCGCAGAACCGGGCGCGCAATAAAATCCGTGATGTTGCCCATGCGTGTGATGCCGGCAATCAGGAAAATAACACCTGTGGCAATGACCAGTCCGCCAGCCAGTGCCAGCTGCATGCCCGTGTTATTGCCTGCCAGAGATGCTGTGGCAGCAGCGAGCACAACAGCAGAGGAAGAAGTCGGCGAAACCATGGCAAAGCGGCTAGACCCCAGGAGTCCATAGCACAACAGGCCGGCAAAAAGAGCAATGATCCCGGCCTGTGCCGGCAGGTTGCCGATACTGGAGTAAGCCAGGGCCTGCGGCAGCAGGAGTCCGGCGATGGAAATACCGGCGATCAGGTCAGGCCAGTTTAAAAAATTCTGGAAAAAACGAAATCGTGATATTTTTTCTGGCAACTGGGTCATGTCGGCGTTTGCAGTATTGTTTCAGGAGGTATTCAGCTCTTTTTTCCGGGCAGGGATGCCAGGCTGTCATGTCCCAGGATAGAAGGTGAAATGACGGCTTTCAGTATCGTATTACGATAGTCTTTTCCATCTCCCTCAAACCACCATACGTTACTCCTTTCAATATGCCATTCCTGTTTTTTGCCGCAAAGGAGCAGGGAAGCCAGATATCCCAGCATGGGCTGGTGTCCTACAAGCAAAACGGTTTTGCCGGCTTTGCCCCAGCCTGCTGCAGCCAGGATATCCTCGGGTTTTGAGCCGATCGCCAGCCCGGCATGAATATCATAGCTGCGGCCAAGTGAATTAGCCGTCTGGCGTGTTCGAAGGGCCGGGCTGACGAGAATGCGCGCATCAGCCGGCAGTGCCGTGCCAAGCCAGTCTGCAGTCAGGGCAGCCTCTTTTTTTCCTTTTTCAGAGAGCGGTCTTTCCCTGTCCGGAGAGCCTGTCAGGGCATCCGCGTGCCGCCATAAGAAGAGTTGCATGGTTTTCCCCTGTTTTATCCCTTTGTCTGGTGTGCGCCGTAAATCTGCATCAGGTGTTGCTGGGCGCCGTATTTTTCCTGTTTCTTGCGGGGTTTTTTCTGGCGGTATGTACCATCCGGACGCAGTTCCCATGCATTCTGATTATCTTTCAGGTAAGGCATGAGTCCTTCATCCATGACACGTTTTTTCAGGGATTCATCCAGAACCGGAAAGGCCACTTCAACACGGCGGAAGAGATTTCTTGCCATCCAGTCTGCACTTGAGAGGTAAAGGTCATGTTTCAAATCGTTGCGAAAGTAATAAACACGCGTGTGTTCGAGAAAACGGCCGATAATGGAGCGTACCCGGATATTTTCCGACAATCCCGGCACACCCGGTTTCAAGGCGCAGGCACCCCGCACAATCAGGTCAATTTTGACACCCGCAGATGAGGCTGCATAAAGTGCGCGGATGACAGACTCATCAATCAGCGAATTCATCTTGGCAATAATGCGCCCCTTCCTTCCCAGGCGTGCAATCCGGGCCTCATTGAGAATGGCGCGGATAAATTCCTTGTGCAGGTCAAAGGGAGCCAGCCACAGATGATTCAGCTTTGCCGGCCTGGACAGGCTGGTCAACTGGATGAAGACTTCATTTACTTCGCGGCTGATTTCGGGATTGGCCGTAATCAGGCCAAAATCCGTATAGGAGCGCGTGGTATTCGGGTTGTAATTGCCGGTTCCCAGGTGGGCGTAATAACACAGGCTGTCGTCCTCCCGCCGGATGGCAAGCGCCAGCTTGGCATGTGTTTTCAGGCCCATGACGCCATACACCACTTGTGCGCCGGCTTCTTCCAGGCGTTTGGCCCAGTCGATATTCTGCTCTTCATCAAAACGGGCCTTGAGTTCCACGACGGCGATGACTTCCTTGCCCTGCTGCGCCGCTGAAATCAGGGATTCCATGAGTTCGGATGTCATGCCGGCACGATAAACCGTTTGTTTGATGACAATGACATTGGGGTCTGTCGCGGCGGTATTGATAAAGTCGATAACCGTCTGGAATGACTGGAACGGGTGGTGGAGCAGGATGTCTTTTTTCTTCAGAGAGTCAAAAAGGGAATTGCCGCTGTATGCGCCCTGCAGGACGGCGGGGGTGTAGGACGGGAAATACAGCTCCGGCTTTTTGACATGATCAAAAATTTCATAGAGACGAACCATGTTGACCGGTCCTTTTGCATGGTAGACGTCTTTTTGTTCCAGATTGAACTGCTGAAGCAGAAAATCGGAGAGTTCCGGCGGGCATTCCTCGGCAACCTCAAGCCGTACCGCATCGCCGTAATGCCGGCTGTTAAGGCTGCTTTGCAGGGCTTCCCTCAGGTTTTTGACCTCTTCCTCATCCACCCACAAGTCACTGTCGCGGGTCACACGGAATTGGGAGTAAGCGACAACCTTGCGTTGCGGAAAGAGGGTGGCAATATTGGCCTGGATGATAGAGGAAAGCAGCGAAAAAGACATGCCGTCGGCAGACAACTCATCCGGCAGGCGGATCACCCGGGGAAGAACCCGCGGCGCTTTCAGGATGGCAATGTCGCTGCCCCGTCCAAATGCATCTGTTCCGGAAAGGGAAATAATAAAGTGCAGCCCCTTATTGACGACCTGGGGGAAAGGATGCGCCGGATCCAGCACAATCGGGGTGAGAACCGGGCGAATGTGTTCGTCAAAAAAAGTTTTCACCCATGCATGCTGCGCTTCGCTCCTGTCCGGCTCACGCAGGAGATGGATGCCGTTTTCTGCCAGAAGGGGCAGGACTTCCTTGTTCAGGATACGGTACTGTTTTTCCACCAGGGCGTGACATTGTGTACTGATGTTCTGAAGCAGTTCATCGATTTCAGAGGCGGTTCTGTTGGCATTGGAATCGCGCCTGGCATGAAGACTGGCGACACGGACTTCAAAAAACTCATCCAGATTGCTGCTGGCAATACACAGGTAGCGCAGCCGTTCCATGACAGGGAGATTTTTATTTTCTGCCTGTGCCAGCACGCGGGCATTAAAGGCAAGAAGGGACATGTCCCTGTCAAGGTAGAGTCTGGGATCAAAGGAGTCCAGAGATAATTTACGCACAGCTTTCATAAACAAACCGTGATCAAAACAGTTAAAAGGGCGCTGGACACATTCTCCCGGCTGCCGGACGGGGCATGATTCCGGGTGCAATAGTACAGCATATCAGACACCGGCATCATTGCATCAGACAGCGGAAAACGACATGACCGGATATCTGATGGATTCAGTGCTGCTCCTCTGCTTAATACAATACCGAAATTGCCTGAAAGAATCAAAAATATTTGCCGGGAAGAAAAGCGGACGTTTTTTGTTCGCGGAGATGGCAGGAGTGGACGATTGCAGGTATGTCTGCCTTCTCCGAAACAAAACCGGCACGGATTTGCCGTGCCGGAAACGGGGGGATTGCTGAAGAAGATGATGGTTACGTAATGGACAGCATTTTTTTCGAGGAACCCGGTTTTTTGGGCAGGGTCAATTGCAAAACGCCATCAGTATATTTGGCTTCGGCCCGGGACTCATCAACATCCTGAGCCAGGGAGAAACTGCGTGACTGACGGCCGACATAGCGTTCGCTGCGGATGACTTTGCCTTCTTCCTTCTCCTCGCTTTCTTTCTTGATTTCAAACTCAATCGTGACCTGATTGCCTTCTACGCCGACCTGGATATCCTCTTTGGCAACGCCCGGAGCGTCTGCCTTGACAATGTAGGCGTCATCGGTTTCATTGACATCAATCCTGATCCTGGGCTCGATTCCTTCCATCTGGCCCAATGAGGGAATCATGCGGAAACTGTTGAAGATTTCATCCAGATTGCGGAAAGGCTCAAAACGGCTCAACTCGCCAAAAGGTGCAATACGTCTCAGATTGTTCGCCATAATTTTCTCCAAATCAAAAAACAGTTAAACAAAAACCACCTCAACACTTATTCAGAAAAAATAACCCTTTCGTGTGCTCATCGCAGAAAGGCTAATCCTTTTGGATAAGCCGCTCCTGATGCGCATCAACGAAAAAAGAGGCATCAATACCCATGTGGGAGCCGCCCGGTGGATTTCAAGTGACTTTTTGCGCTAAAATAATGGGGTCAGAGTCATTGAAAACAAGTAAAGGAAATTATGGCCAGGGCGGCGCGTCTGATTCTTCCTCATCAGCCTCATCATGTTTTGCAAAAGGGTAACAACCGTCAGCCGGTTTTCCTGGATGATGAGGATCACCTGGCATTTCTCCGGTGGCTTCGTGAGGCTTCGGTTCAGTATGAGGTGGCGATTCACGCCTACCTACTGATGGGGTCGCGGGTGCACCTGCTTGTAACGCCAAAAGATAAAACGGGGCTGGCGCGCATGATGCAGTGGGTGGGGCGCCATTATGTGCCGTATTTCAATAAAAAATACCAGCGTAGCGGGACTTTATGGGAAGGACGATACCGGACGTCTCTTGTCGAAGCCCCTTATCTGCTGAACTGCAGTTGCTTTGTCGAGCTGTTGCCTGTCAGGCAGGGGCTGGTTCGCAATCCATCTGATTACCGCTGGTCCAGTTATGCGCATCATGCCGGTTTCAGGCAGGATCCTCTTATCCACGACCACAAGCTGTACTGGGATCTGGGCAATACGCCGTTTGCCCGCGAGGCAGCATACAACAGGCTGATTGCCTCGCCCTTTTCTTCCGACGAAGCGGGGCGAATCGCCAAAGCATTTGAGCAGGGCTGGCTGATCGTTTCTGATGAATTCCGCTCGGAACTGGAGAGGCGGACGGCCCGCAAATTCCGCATGGGTAAAAAAGGCCGCCCTGCCAGGGATGAGTCTGCCTGAGTCCATTCATTCCCTTTTCGGGTTTATTTGCTGCGTCCCCTTTATAGTTTTTGGCTATTGAGCACAAAAATAAATTGACTCTGACCCTTTTTATTTTTTTGCAAACCCTTTTTTGAGGCGTAGTATTTTTGTGAAAACCGGTTGGTTTGAAACGAAGTAATAAATTCAACGAGGTTGAACAAGGAGCAAGGTATGCGTCCACAGGGTTTATATCACCCGGCTTATGAGCACGATGCGTGTGGCGTCGGGTTTATTGCCCACATAAAGGGAAAGAAAAGCCATTCGATTGTCGAGCAGGGACTCATGATCCTGAAGAACCTGACCCATCGGGGCGCGGTTGGCGCTGACAAGCTGATGGGAGATGGCGCAGGCATCCTGATCCAGATACCGGATCTGTATTTCCGCGAAGAGATGGCCTTGCAGGGCGTGGCACTGCCTCCGGCTGGCGAATATGGTGTCGGCATGATTTTTCTTCCCAAGGAGCATGGTTCACGGCTGGCCTGTGAAAGGGAGATAGAACGTGCGGTGCGCGCAGAAGGACAGGTTGTTCTCGGCTGGCGTGATGTGCCGATCGACAGGGAAATGCCCATGTCGCCGGTTGTTCGTGAAAAAGAGCCGGTGATGCGGCAGATTTTCATTGGCCGCGGGCCGGATGTGATGGTGACCGATGTTCTGGAACGCAAGCTTTTTGTTATCCGGAAGGCGGCAGGACACGCCATTCAGGATCTGAACCTGGAGCATTGCAGGGAATTTTTTGTTCCGTCCATGTCCGCGCGTACCATCGTATATAAAGGGCTGTTGCTGGCCGACCAGGTGCAGACTTATTACCGGGACCTGCAGGACCCGCGCTGTATTTCTGCCCTGGCGATGGTTCACCAGCGTTTTTCAACCAATACTTTTCCTGAATGGCCTTTGGCCCACCCATACCGGCTTGTTGCGCATAATGGTGAAATCAATACGGTCAAGGGCAATTTCAACTGGCTGCGGGCTCGTGAAGGGATGATGAAATCCGCTGTGCTGGAAGAGGACCTGCACAAGCTTTATCCCATTACTTATGAGGGGCAGTCCGATACAGCCTGTTTTGACAATGTGCTGGAGCTTCTGGTGATGGCCGGGTACCCGCTGGCACATGCCGTCATGATGATGATTCCGGAGGCCTGGGAAAATCACAATCTGATGGATGAAAACAGGCGGGCGTTTTATGAGTACCACGCTGCCATGATGGAACCATGGGATGGGCCGGCAGCCATGGCCTTTACGGATGGCCGCCAGATCGGCGGCATGCTGGACAGGAACGGCCTGAGGCCGGCGCGCTATCTCATCACGGATGATGATCTGGTTGTGATGGCTTCGGAGGCGGGTGTGCTGCCGATTCCTGAATCCCGGATCATCAAAAAATGGCGTCTCCAGCCGGGGCGGATGTTCCTGGTGGATATGGAGGCCGGGCGGATTATTGATGACAGCGAGATCAAGAGTATTTATGCCAATGCCCGGCCATACAGGGCGTGGATCAGGTCTGTATGCATCAATCTGCATGAACTGAAAGAGCGGGTTACGGATATTTCTGTTTCGCCGGTGCCGCTTCTGGAGAGGCAGCAGGCATTTGGTTATACGCAGGAGGATCTCGGCGTGATTCTGCCGCCGATGGCATTAACCGGTGAGGAAGCCATCGGGTCTATGGGAAATGATTCGCCTTTAGCTGTTTTGTCCAATCGTCCGAAACTGCTTTATAACTATTTCAAACAGCTTTTTGCGCAGGTGACCAATCCGCCGATCGACCCGATTCGGGAAGAAATGGTGATGTCGCTGATTTCTTATGTGGGCCCCAAGCCCAATCTGCTGGATACCAACAATGTCAACCCGCCCCTGCGGCTTGAGATCCGACAGCCGGTTCTGGGGTTTGCGGAAATGGAGGCGATTCACAGCATAGATGCGTATACGAATGGAAAATTCCGGTCCTTTGAGCTGAATATCTGTTACCCGCTGTCGTGGGGACGTGAAGGGATTGAGGCACATATTGCGTCCTTGTGTTCGGAAGCCGTGGATGCCGTGAAATCGGGACACAATATCCTGATCATATCGGATCGTGCCATCAATGCGGATATGCTGGCAGTACCGGCGCTTCTGGCGGTTTCTGCCGTGCATCAGCACTTGATAGCGCGGGGTGTGCGTGCGCTGACCGGGCTGGTTGTGGAAACCGGTTCAGCCAGGGAGACGCATCATTTTGCGCTTTTGGCCGGTTATGGCGCCGAAGCCGTGCACCCCTATCTGGCTCTGGAGACACTGGCCGAAATGGCACCTTCCCTTTCACCTGATCTGACACCGGATGCAGCACAGGCCAACTTCATCAAGGCCATTAACAAAGGCATGCTGAAGGTTATGTCGAAAATGGGTATTTCGACTTACCGTTCCTATTGCGGCGCGCAGATATTTGAGGCTATTGGCCTGTCGGGCGCGCTGGTGGACAAGTATTTCAGGGGAACGGCGTCCAGCGTGGAGGGTATGGGTATTTTTGATATTGCAGAGGAGTCGCTTCGTCTGCACGGACAGGCATTTGGCCATAGCCTGAAATATGCAAGAACACTGGATGTGGGAGGCGAATACGCCTTTCGCAGCCAGGGTGAGGAGCATATGTTTACGCCTGATGCGATTGCCCGCCTGCAGCATTCGACGCGCACGAATAATTACAATACCTACAAGGAATTTGCGCAGATCATCAATGACCAGTCACGCCGTCAGATGACGCTCAGGGGGTTGTTTGAGTTCCGGATTGACCCGGTGAAGGCGATTCCGGTGGACGAAGTGGAATCGGCGCGTGATATTGTAAAACGGTTTGCTACAGGCGCCATGTCACTGGGGTCGATCAGTGCAGAAGCGCACGCCTCATTGGCGATTGCCATGAATCGCATCGGGGGGAAATCCAATACTGGCGAAGGCGGTGAGGATCCGCGACGCTATGAAAGCGAACTGGCAGGCATCCCCATCCATCAGGGCGAAACGCTGGCATCCATCCTGGGAGATGACCGGATCGTCGCGGATATCGAATTGCAGGAAGGGGATTCGCTGCGCTCGCGTATCAAGCAGGTGGCTTCCGGGCGCTTTGGTGTTACGGCCCAATACCTGAATACGGCAGATGAAATCCAGATCAAGATGGCGCAGGGTGCCAAGCCCGGAGAAGGAGGGCAACTGCCCGGGGACAAGGTATCCGAATATATCGCGAGCATGCGGTTTTCCGTTCCGGGCGTTGGACTGATTTCGCCGCCGCCGCATCACGATATTTATTCTATTGAAGATCTGGCGCAGTTGATTCACGACCTGAAAAACGTCAACCCGCGCGCTTCTATTTCTGTCAAGCTGGTATCCGAGGTTGGCGTAGGGACGATTGCCGCCGGTGTGTCCAAGGCCAAGGCCGACCATATTGTGATTGCCGGGCATGACGGTGGAACGGGCGCTTCACCGCTTTCGTCCATCAAACATACCGGCTCACCCTGGGAAATCGGGCTGGCGGAAACACAGCAGACGCTGGTGCTGAACAATCTGCGGGGACGTGTTCGCGTCCAGGCGGACGGGCAGATAAAAACAGGGCGTGATGTTGCTATTGCCGCCATTCTCGGTGCGGACGAAGTCGGTTTTGCGACAGCACCGCTGGTGACGCAGGGATGCATCATGATGCGCAAATGCCATCTCAATACCTGTCCGGTTGGCGTGGCGACACAGGACCCGGTATTACGGGCAAAATTCAGCGGGAAACCGGAATATGTCATCAACTATTTGTTCTTTGTTGCGGAAGAGCTGCGGCAGATCATGGCCCAGCTCGGTATTCGCCGCTATGAGGACCTGATCGGCAGAGTGGACCTGCTTGACCGCTCACAGGCGATATCCCACTGGAAGGAAACAGGGCTGGATTTCAGCAGGTTGTTTTATGAGCCGCAGACCGGCGAGGACATCCCGAGAAAACATGCCGAAGAGCAGGATCATGGCCTGGAGGCTGCGCTGGATCATCGCCTGATTGCACAATCCATGCCGGCACTGGAAAAGGAAGAGAAAATTTCCTTTATTTCACCGGTAAAAAACAGCAATCGCACCGTTGGTGCCATGCTTTCCGGCGAGGTGGCGCGCCGTTATGGCCATCAGGGGCTGGAAGACGATACCATCCACATCCAGTTACAGGGAACGGCGGGGCAATCGGCCGGCGCTTTTCTGGCGCATGGCATTACGCTGGATCTTGTCGGGGAAGCCAATGATTATGTCGGCAAAGGCCTTTCTGGCGGACGTCTGATCCTGCGGCCGCACGCCCGGTTCAGGGGGCGGCCCGAGCACAATATGATTGCCGGTAATACGGTTCTGTATGGCGCGATAGCCGGAGAAGCTTTCTTTCACGGCGTTGCCGGAGAGCGTTTTGCCGTCAGAAATTCCGGCGCGGTTGCCGTTGTGGAAGGCGTGGGAGATCACGGATGCGAATACATGACAGGCGGCACGGTAGCTGTGCTCGGACAGACCGGGCGCAATTTTGCGGCCGGGATGTCCGGCGGCATTGCCTATGTTTACGACCCGGACGGCACATTTGAACATCGCTGCAACTTATCCATGGTCTCACTGGAGCCGGTTCTTTCTCTGGCAGACCAGGAAAAGACCATGAATCGGGCTGTCTGGCACAGCATGAGCCGTCATAGCGAGCCGGAAGCAGATGAAATTATCCTCCTGCGCATGATTGAAAACCATTTCATTCATACCGGCAGCATGACGGCGCGCCGGCTGCTGGATGACTGGGCCAATGTGCGCACGCAGTTCATCAAGGTATTTCCGATGGAGTACCGGCGCGCCCTTCTGGATCTGCATCAAGAGGCAGTACGTCAAACAGAAGGTGTTGTCGCGTGATGACGGATTTGGAGTGAAAGAAAAAACAGAGGTGTCAAAATGGGAAAAATAACCGGTTTCATGGAATTTGAGCGTCTTGAAGAACCGCACCTTCCTCCTGCCGAACGGGTGAAAAACTACAGGGAATTCACGCTTAACCTCAAGCCGGAAGAGGCGCAGCAGCAAGGTGCGCGCTGCATGGATTGCGGAGTGCCGTTCTGCAATAACGCGTGCCCGGTCAATAATATTATTCCGGACTTCAATGACCTGGTTTACCAGGGGCATTACCGGGAAGCGCTCGAACGGCTTCATCTGACCAATAATTTCCCGGAAATAACGGGGAGAGTGTGTCCTGCACCGTGCGAATCTGCATGCGTGGCCGGGCTGATAACGGAACCTGTCGGCATCAAGTCCATAGAGCGCTTTATCGTGGAGAGCGGCTGGGAAAACGGCTGGATCACGCCGGAGCCTGCTGAAATCAGAACCGGGAAAAAAGTGGCAATTGTGGGTTCCGGCCCTGCCGGGCTGGCGGCAGCCCAGCAGCTTGCCCGGGCGGGGCATGATGTGGTTGTCTTTGAAAAGAATAACGGGATTGGCGGTCTTTTGCGTTATGGCATACCGGATTTCAAGCTGGAAAAGCAAATTATTGACAGGCGGATTCAACAGATGCGGGATGAGGGTGTGGCATTCAGGACGGGCGTGCTGGTTGGAAAAAGTTTTCCGGAGCGCCTCATCAACCAGTCAAAAACAACGATTGATCCTGATGAACTGATCCGGGATTTTGATGCTGTCGTTCTGGCAGGGGGAGCAGAGCAGCCGCGAGAACTTGACGTGCCCGGCGCGGATTTGCAGGGGGTGTATTATGCCATGGAGTTTCTGGTTGCCCAGAATCTGAAAGTTCATAACAAAAAAGGCGCCAATCGGTTGTCTGCTGAAGGAAAGCGCGTTGTGATTATTGGCGGGGGAGATACCGGATCGGATTGTGTGGGAGTTTCCAACCGGCAGGGTGCGGCCAGTATCCTGCAACTGGACCGCATGCCCAGGCCGCCGGAACAGGAAAACAAACTCCTGGAGTGGCCCTATTGGCCCGACAAATTCCGTGTTTCCTCTTCTCATGAAGAAGGCTGTGACAGGGATTGGCAGGTGATGACCCGGCGGATTGAGGGACGGCGCGGCCGGGTTGAGAAACTGGTTGCCTGCCGGGTGGATTTTGTTGAGGGGCGCTTTGTGGAGCAGCCGGGCTCCGAATTTGAGATTCCGGCAGACATGGTGCTGATTGCCGCCGGTTTTGCCAGTCCGGTGTCCCGGCTCCTGGATGACTTCGGTGTTGAAAAGGATATGCGGGGTAATGCCCTGGCCCTGACAGACAGGGAAAACAGCGCCTACCGGACATCCGTTGACAAGGTATTTGCGGCCGGCGACATGAGGCGGGGGCAATCGCTTGTCGTCTGGGCCATTCGCGAAGGGCGGGAATGCGCACAGGCGGTTGATCTGTACCTGATGGGAGAAAGCGCGCGCCTGTGCTGATTCTGCCAGCCTGACGCGCCGGGAAATGCCGGAAACATCATGTTACAGTAAGTTTTTTCCCGAAGTGCGCCATTTCGGTTTGGTATCCGCTACAATCTGAGTTTTCTAACATACATGAGTAACACCATGATTCAGGGTAGCATTGTTGCAATTGTCACACCCATGCATCCGGACGGAAATCTTGATCTGGATTGCCTGCGCAAATTGATTGACTGGCACGTTGCCGAGGGTACGGATGCCATTGTGATTGTCGGCACAACAGGTGAGTCGGCTACGGTCTCCTTTGACGAGCATTGCGAGCTGGTGAAGGTTGCCGTTGAGCATACCCGAAAACGGGTTCCCGTCATTGCCGGTACAGGGGGCAATTCGACTGCCGAAGCCATTGAATTGACCGAATACGCAAGAAAGGCGGGTGCCGATGCATCCCTGCAGGTTGTTCCCTATTACAACCGTCCGACACAGGAAGGCATGTACCAGCATTTCCGCAGCATTGCCGAAGCCGTTGACCTGCCCGTGATTCTCTACAATGTGCCGGGCCGGACTGTGGCCGATATGTCCAATGAGACGATCCTGCGCCTGGCGCAGTTACCGGGTGTTATCGGCGTCAAGGATGCCACAGGCAACCTTGCCAGAGGCATCGACCTTCTTCGCCAGGCACCTGCCGGTTTCAGTGTTTATTCAGGTGATGACGCAACCGCCATGGCATTGATGCTGTGTGGCGGCAAGGGAAACATTTCCGTGGTGGCCAATGTCGCGCCCAGGGACATGCATCTGATGTGCGCTGCCGCGCTCAAGGGTGATATCGCGGCGGCGCGCAGGATCAATGACCGTGTTTTCCCGCTTCATGTGCAGCTCTTTGCCGAACCCAACCCGGTTCCGGTGAAATGGCTCATGCATGACCTGGGACTGATTCCATCCGGTATTCGTCTGCCCTTGGTGCCGCTGGGTGCCGCCTTCCATGATGTTGTCCGCCGGGCATGGCAGGAAAGCGGCGTCAGCATCAACTCAAAATAAACAGCCTGGCCGGATCTATCGTCAGCGGACGGTTATTTGAACAATATGAACCAGATAAAAAAAACCAGTATTTTGTTGTTATGTGCCTGTGTGGTTTCCCTGCTTTCGGGTTGTACCTCGTGGGATGAAATGTGGCAGGCTGACAGGATTGACTATAAAAGCGAGAATGCGAAAAATCCGACACAAAGGCTGGAAGTCCCACCTGACCTGACCCAGTTGCAGCGTGACAATCGTTATGCGATGCCAGAGGCTGCGTCCGGCACCATTACGGCGACAGATTACCAGCAGAAACTGGAAAGCCAGACCGGAACCCGCTCGGTTGTTATCGGGCCCGACTCCGGTATCGTCGTTGCACCCAAAGAGGCGACGGATGCACATATTGAAAGAGACGGCAGCCAGAGGTGGCTGGTGGTCAACCGCACGCCGGAAGAGTTGTGGCAGCAGATCAAGGAATTCTGGCAGGACAGCGGTTTCATGATCAATGTAGAATCCCCTTCCACAGGCATCATGGAAACGGACTGGGCTGAAAACCGGGCCAAGCTGCCCCAGGATTTTATCCGCCGCACGCTTGGCAAGGTGATCGATTCACTGTATTCCACCGGTGAACGCGACAAATTCCGTACCCGTCTGGAACGTAATGATGACGGTTCTACCGACATTTTCGTCAGTCATCGCGGTGCGCAGGAAGAACTGGTTGGTTCAAACAAGGACACGACGATGTGGACATCCCGCCCGTCAGACCCTGAGCTTGAAGCAGAGTTTCTTTCCCGCCTTCTTGTTCGTCTGACTGACAACAAGGAAAAAGAAGTTGCGATGGCAAAGAAAGAGTCCGCGATTCCGCAGTTGCGCGCCAATCTGGTCAAGAGCAGCGGACAGTCCGTTATTGTTGTTGAAGAAGGATTTGACCGTCTCTGGCGCCGTGTCGGCCTGGCACTGGACCGTGTCGGCTTTACGGTAGAAGACCGTGACCGTTCACAGGGCCTGTACTTTGTACGCTATGTCGATCAGGACGAAGAAGCCAAGAGCCAGTCTGCGCAGGAAAGAGGATTCTTCTCAAAACTCTTCTCTTCTTCCGACAAGGACAAGGATAAAAAAGCCCGCCGTTATCGTGTCTCGGTAAGGGAGACGCATGGCGGTTCAACGCAGGTATCGATTCAGGATAACGAAGGCAATCCCGAGAATTCATCCTCGGGTGAAAAAATCCTTTCCCTGCTTTACGGGCAACTGAAATAAACCGTGAAAGACAGCGTCACGTCTATCAGTGCGCTGGGCCGGGGATTAAGGTTTTCCAGTCTGGGAAGCGGAAGCAAGGGGAATGCCCTTCTTGTTTCCGCAGCAGACGGGACGACTGCCACCAGCGTGATGATCGATTGCGGGTTCGGGCTGCGTGAAACCGAACGGCGCCTGGCCCGCTCGGGCCTGACGCCATCATCCCTGTCCGCTATTATTGTTACCCACGAACACAGTGATCATGCCGGCAGTGTTTTTCAGTTTGCCTCACGATATGAGATACCTGTCTGGATGAGTTTCGGCACTTTTCATGCGCTCGGCAGAAAAAACCACGAGGTGGATGTCTGCTTTTGCCGGGATGGTGACAGGCTCGCCATTGGCGACCTTCAGTTTACGGCGTTCACGGTTCCCCATGATGCGCGGGAACCCTTGCAGTTTCATGTGACAGACGGCAATGTGAAACTGGGTATCCTGACTGATACCGGGCAGATAACCCCCCATCTTGCACAGGAACTGGGCGGTTGTGATGCGCTCATGATCGAGTGCAACCATGATGCGCACATGCTGGCTGAATCGGCTTACCCGCCCTTCCTGAAAAAAAGGATTCGCAGCATGCATGGACATCTCTCTAATGAGGATGCGGCACAGTTTGTTGCCGGGCTGGACCAGGCGCGGCTGAAAAAAATCATCGGCGCGCACCTCAGCCAGCAGAATAATCGTCCTGAACTGGTGCATCACTGCCTGGAAGAGGTCATGAAAAACAGCCGGACAGAAGTCCTGGTTGCCTGCCAGGAGGAGGGATTTGGATGGGTGGAGATTGACTGAGCCGGGACAGGGGGGTACTGAAGCTGTCATGTGAAAAAGCCGACCACTGGTCGGCTTTTTCAGTACTACAGGTATTGCTATATTACTTCTTCGCAGCGTCAGCTTTGGCGTCAGCCTTGACTTCCTTGGCAGCTTCTTTAGCGTCGCCAGCAGCAGCCTTGGCGTCTTTAGCTGCGTCTTTAGCGTCAGCAGCGGCTTCTTTGGCGTCAGCCTTGACTTCCTTGGCAGCGTCAGCAGCTTTTGCAGCGTCAGCTTTTGCAGCGTCAGCAGCTTTTGCAGCGTCAGCACTACCGGATTTTGCAGCTTCAGTAGCAGCTTTTGCAGCTTTCTCGGCAGCAATACCAGCAGCTCTCTCAGCAGCCAGCTTGGAGTCAATTTCAGCAGCTTCTTTCTTGAGGGCAGCAGCTTCTTCTTTCTTGCCTTCTGCTTCAAGTTTGATGGCTTCCTGGCGTTTCTTGTCCTGAATTGGCGGCTCGCCGAATTTACAAGCCGATAACGCAACAGCCAGAAGACCGACGATCAAAAGCGATTTTTTCATTTTTTTTCCTTCAAAAAATATAACAATAATATTACCGGTAATATAAGTACTTCTATAGAGCAATTCCGCAGAACCTCGCATCCGGAATGCAAGAGGCACTTCGAAAGTACACTAATAGCCGTGATTATAGCTATTTTTTGGTGCTTGCAACAGATGAGCCAGGCGTTTTACAGTTAATTTTAACCATCCGCTACCTCACCCCATCCCATATAAACGTGTACACATCATATTGATGGGTTTTCTGTTGCGTAAAGAAAGTGTATATCAAGAAAAGGCGATTTTTAACATTCATCAGCCAAAAAAGTTGCGCAATACAACAAAAAAGGGGAATTTAGGGGAAAGTCGTCTCAAAATACTGACAAAAAAGAGACACTCTGTAGCCGGGGGATCATTTTTTGACTTCGGTAATAAGGTGTGTCTCTTTTTATGCGGGAGAGCTAAAAAGGTATAATCAAAAAGGGCGATGCCCCGATTTAGCACCCGTGGAGACATAATGAAAATTACCAAAAATACGGTTGTCACCGTTCACTACAAACTGTCAGATGCGCAGAACAATCTGCTTGAAGACGGACAGGACCCGATCGTTTACCTGCATGGCGGATATGAAAATACCCTGCCCGCCATTGAAAATGCGCTGGACGGGAAGGAGGTTGGTTACTCCACCACGATCCAGATCGAACCGGAAGAGGCATTTGGTGATTATGATCCTTCGCTGCTCAGGGTTGAGGAGCGAGGCAAGTTCCCGTCGCCACTGGAAGTGGGCATGCAGTTTGAAGGGATTCCTGAAAGCAGCGAGGAAGGGGAAGGCACGGTTGTGTTCGTTGTAACCGATATTGCTGATGGCAAGGTTGTGCTGGATGGCAATCACCCTCTTGCTGGCATTGCCTTGCGCTTTGTACTGGATGTGACCGAAGTGCGTCCGGCCACACCGGAAGAAATTGAACACCGGCATGCCCATGCTCCTGGTGTGCATGATGACGATGACGACGATGATGATGAGGGCAGCGACAGCGATCAGTACCGCAGTATTATTATTCACTGACCCTTGCCCTTCTCCTTTTGATTGACCGCTTTTAATACCCCAAGATAAAATAGCCGATTGGTGAAATTCGGGGATGGTATGCGTCGCAAACTGTTTGTTGGTAACTGGAAAATGCACGGCAGCCTTGTTGCAAATGGCAGCCTGCTGCGCGACCTCAAGGCAGGCGCCCGGGAAGCCATGGAAGGAGGGGATCTGGTTGTTTGCGTGCCGGCGTGTTACCTCGCCCAGTGCAGCGAGATACTCATTCAGTCAGGCATTGCGCTGGGGGCACAGGATGTTTCTTCCCACGCAGTGGGTCCCTATACCGGTGAAGTCTCGGCGAGGATGCTGCAGGACTTTGGCTGCAAGTACGTTATTGTCGGACACTCGGAAAGACGTGAGTACCACGGCGAGACAGACGAAGAAATTGCACACAAGGCACAGCGTGCCATGGCCGCCGGACTGACACCCATTGTCTGCGTTGGCGAGACGCTCGCACAAAGAGAAGCCGGCCGCACACGGGAAGTCATCAATATGCAGATGAGTGCGTTTCTTTCAGTTCTGGAGCCGGAAGAAACCAATGACCTGATCGTGGCTTATGAACCCATATGGGCGATCGGAACAGGCAAAACAGCCACAGCCGAGATGGCGCAGGAGGTCCATGCCATGTTGCGTGAACAGCTCGTGGAAAAAAGTGCGGAAGCGGGCGAACTGGTCCGGATTCTGTATGGCGGCAGCATGCGCCCGCAGAATGCGCATGAAATACTGCAGATGCCGGATATCGATGGCGGCCTGATTGGTGGCGCCTCTTTAAAAGCGGCTGATTTTATTGCAATTGCAAAAGCTGTATTATAATTGCCCCCTTGGGCATTTCTGGAATTAAAAAGGAAAGTAGAAAACCGTTATGTTGTTTAAAATCATCATCATCGTACAGGTTCTTGCTGCGCTGGCCATTATCGGGCTTGTTCTCATGCAGCATGGCAAGGGTGCGGACATGGGAGCCGCCTTTGGCGCCGGAGCATCGGGCAGCCTTTTTGGCGCGACAGGTTCTTCCAATTTCCTTTCCAAATCAACAGCGATTGCCGCAGTCATTTTTTTCGTGGCGACGCTGGTCATGGCTTATGTCGGACATCGTCCCGCCCCGCAAAGTTCGGTGGCTGAAAAGCTGGAGACCATGACGGTTTCACCGGCGCCGCAGCCTGAAAAAGCCGCTGCAGCCGGCATGGCTGCCGTACCTGGCGTACCGGCTGAACAGCCGGCCGAAAAGAAACAGGAAAAATAGATTTTTCTTCGGCAATCCGCTTGAAGAAACATCCGGATACTGCGATAATTTACGTCTTTGCCGACGTGGTGGAATTGGTAGACACGCTATCTTGAGGGGGTAGTAACGAGAGTTGTGCGAGTTCGAGTCTCGCCGTCGGCACCAACAAGACATCCGAGGATGTCCGGTAAAATACAGAAACCCGCTAAAACACTATGTTCTAGCGGGTTTTTTAGTCAGGTAATGTCCGGAATGAAAGAGGTTTCTGTGCCGCGCCTTCCTCGTGTGGTTGCTGGAATATAAAACGCCGTGAAAACATCAAGTTACTTTACCTATAGCGGTCCTGGCCGGATTGGCATTTCCATGACCGTTCCCGATCATCTCGCAGATGGCTTGATCATGTTTCGTGCTCTGGCTCCGAAGATATGGTTTAAAGGCGCTGACATAAATGTGTACCATCATCATTATTTCCAGATGCTTTCCGAGCTTGACCCGATGGCAACATGGAAAAAACTGCATGATCTGGCGGGTGATCATGAGCCGGTATTGCTTTGCTGGGAAAAGCCGCCCTTTGACGAATGCAACTTCTGCCATCGTCGCCTGGTTGCCCAATGGTTTGAAAATGAACTTGGCGCCATCGTTCCTGAATGGCGGCCCGAAGAAATCTGACCTGGCATTTTCTTTACCTGCCGGGTGGTTGCGCTGTACGGGTTTGGGGAATGTTCAGGATCAGTTTAGTTTGGCAGCGACAGCCTTTAAGGCTTCCTCTTCCGTTGCGTAGAAAACGCCCTGTTCAATTTCTCCTGCGGCATTGGTAAATATGTACTTCTCCCGGTTTATAAAGCTGCCGGGTTCAATGATGCCTGCTTTTGCAATATTTCTGACAGTGCCGATTGTTCCAACAGGCTCGCCTTTGGCTGTGCGCAATACAAGCAGGCCTGTCTTTTCATCTCTTGCGGATTGCAGTTTTTTGTCTGCCGCCATATACCCTCCTGATTCCTCAGCCACATTTTCATCTTGATATCCTATGTTAAACACAGACCGCTCATCGTCAAAGGGGGTTGCAAATCAAAATGGGGGATTTGAGGAAAAATGCAGGAATACAAAAACAGGGTTACAAGTGAAATTGTCTGTGATTCCGGTTTCGCGATGTCGTGTGGATAGCGCCCAAAAAATGCCCGGAAGGAAGGCATGACAAAATCATGAGCATGTCCGAAAATGGCGAGTATGTTTATCGAAAAGCGTTGATACTTCCCGGCAAGGAGGAAGGTTGTGTTAAAGGACAGGGAGAAAGTATGGTATGCCGCCTTCAAGGCAAAGGACAGCCGCTTTGACGGCCGCTTTTTTGTCGGGGTATCGTCCACGGGCATTTACTGCCGTCCTGTATGCCGGGCCAAGTTGCCAAAGGCGGAAAACTGTACGTTTTATTCCACAGCGGCGAAAGCGGAGCAGGCAGGTTATCGCCCGTGTCTTTTGTGCCGTCCCGAACTGGCTCCTGGCAATGCGCCGGTCGATGCTGTCGCGTCACTTGCCCGGAGAGCGGCAAGATGTCTTGAAGAAGATTGCGGAAATGAACAAAACATTCCGGCGCTTGCCAAGAGACTTGGCTGTTCGGACCGCCATTTGCGCAGGGCTTTTGCCGCGGAATACCATGTTTCACCGGTGCAGTATCTGCAAACGTGCAGGCTGCTTCTTGCCAAAAACCTGCTGACAGATACCAGTCTGCCGGTTATTGATGTGGCCATGGCGGCAGGATTCGGCAGCCTGCGGCGTTTTAATGATCTTTTTAAAAAACAGTATCGTTTTTCACCAACCGCCATGCGAAAGCAGGCTGCCGGAGACAGTAACCAGGACGTGAGCGTGACGCTGGCTTTGGGTTATCGTCCGCCGTACCAATGGAAACAGATGCTGGATTTTCTTGCCGGGCGCGCTATTTCAGGTGTTGAGTCAATCGTTGATGGCGAATATTGCCGTACGGTTCATTTTTCGGGGAAAAGCGCAAATCATCTGTATGGCTGGATAAAGGTCGGACACCTTCCCAAAAAGAATGCGCTGGCGGTTACGGTGGCTCCGGCGCTGCTACCGGCCCTGTCCCGGGTGCTGGCATGCGTGCGCCATCAGTTTGATTTGTACTGCGATCCGGGTGCGGTATATGAGACCCTGGCGTCAATGAATCATATTCGTCCCGGTCTTTGTGTGCCGGGAGTACGTCTGCCGGGCTGTTTCGATACCTTTGAAATGGCGGTTCGTGCCGTTTTGGGTCAGCAAATCACGGTGAAGGCGGCAGGAACACTGGCGGCAAGGTTTGTGCAGGCCTGTGGAACACCGGTCGGAACAGGTATAGAGGGGCTGACGCATCTCTTTCCAACAGCGGAAGATATCCTTGCAATCGATGGTCCCGTAGCCGATCATCTCGGTCCGCTGGGAATTACCGGTTCTCGGGCAAACACGATTCTCGAACTGGCAAAAATGCTTGCGCAGGGAGATATCGATTTCAGATTTTGTGCCGATCCGGAAATGGAAATCAAAAAGCTGATGGCTATTCCTGGCATCGGTCCGTGGACAGCCCAGTATATCGCCATGCGGGCAATGGGGTGGCCCGATGCTTTTCCCCATACGGATTATGGTGTCAAAAAAGCGCTGTCACCTCGTACACTGGATGAAATTGTGGACCTGGCTGAATCGTGGCGGCCCTGGCGCAGCTATGCAACAGCCAGTTTGTGGAATGCGTTGTAAAGAATGCCATGTAAGGAGGCAAGCATGTTTTACTCGACGAATTATTTATCACCCATTGGCATGCTGCTGCTGGCAGCCGATGGCGACAGCCTGGTCGGTCTGTGGAGCGAGGGGCAGAAGTATTTCGGGGCTTCGCTTGTGGGGAAGATGACTGAAAAGCCCGGTTTGCCGGTATTCAAAAAGACGGAAAAGTGGCTGGATGATTATTTTTCCGGCAAAAGGCCGGCTATATCGGAACTGCCATTGGCCCCCATTGGCGGGGCGTTCCGTAAGGGCGTATGGGAAATGCTTTGTGACATTCCCTATGGAGAATGCACGACCTACGGTGAAATTGCCCGGAAGATGGCCGTGCGGATGAATAAAAAGAGCATGTCCAGTCAGGCGGTGGGTGGCGCTGTCGGACACAATCCCATATCCATCATTATCCCTTGTCACCGGGTGGTTGGAAGCAATGGGAGCCTGACAGGGTATGCTGGCGGCATCAACAGGAAAGTCAAATTGCTGGAGCTGGAGGGGGCTGATATGTCCGGTTTTTTTATACCGGTTAAAGGTACGGCTTTATGATGCGTCCGGTTTTTTGCTTTTTGTCATGGGGCTGCGACTGAGAATAGTAAAAACATGGCTTTGCTGTTATAGTTCGGGCAATCAGGAAACCCCATGGTCCGAAAAGGAGTTAAACCGCCATGAACCCCAATATCAGGATGAAAAGACAGCGTCATCTTGTGATGATTTGTGCGCTGGTTTTCTGCACGTTTATCCTTGGGGTTGTGGCGGCGATGAATGTCAAAAACTCCGTCAATCTGCACCATATTCTTACAGAAAGCGTCAAGGGGCAGCTCATTTCCACTTCGCTGGCAGCAAGGGAAATGCTCGATGTTGACGCATTTGCCTCCTATCGGGACGAATCGGCGGCGCAGGATCCGGCATATCAGGAAGTGCTGCACAAGCTGCGTACTCTGGCTGACAGTGTCGGTGCCAAGTATATTTATGCTCTCAAGCGCCAGGGCGACCACTACGTATTTGTTTTTGATACAGACGTCGAAGATCCGACCATTTTCATTCCCTATGAACTGTCACCGGTCCATGTAACAGCCTTCTCCGGGCGCAATGTTGCGGATATCATGAATGTAAAAGATGAGTATGGCAGTTTCAACACCGGTGCTGTACCCATTTTTCATAAAGGAAAAGTCATCGGCGTGATCTGTACGGATATCGAGGATACTTACCTGGAATCCAGCTATCAGACAGCGCTGTTCAATTCCCTGATGCTTATCGGCATCCTGCTTCTGACGATGGGGGCGATGCTGTTTTCCGTGTATCGCCTGCTCAGGCGCATAGGCGAAATGCAGGGGCAACTGGAAAGGCAGGCCCTGTATGACACGATTACCGGTTTGCCCAACCGGCAGTATCTGATGGAACAGCTTACGTCAATTACATCCGGTCCGAACACAGAGCCGTTTGCCCTGTTTTTCATTGACCTGGACAACTTCAAACAGGTCAACGACAGTGCCGGGCATGATGCGGGTGATGATGTGCTTCGCCAGATTGCCAGATTCCTGGATACGACGCTGGACAACGCCAGAGCGTTTCGCCCCTCAGCCGGCAAACTGAATATTGCTGCCCGTGTGGGGGGAGATGAATTCATTCAGGTTGTTGAAGGCCTCAATAGTGTTGACGAAGTAAGGGAGGCGGCCGAACACCTGCTTGAAAGTTTCAAGACAGCTGATCTGAGCCGGTATATCGAAAAATACAACGTCGGGTTGAGTATCGGCGTTGCCCGCTATCCTTATGATTCCAAAGATTATCATGTGCTCATCAAGTACGCTGATGTGGCCATGTACCATGCCAAGCATGGCGGGAAAAATCAGTACCGTATTTATACCGACGAGATGGGCCAGGAAAAGTAGCCTGTCCGGCTTCCTTTATTTCATTAAATGATGCCTGAAGAAAAGGACCGACAGTGGTGGATAACGAAAAAGCATGGCTTTTTCGTTATGGCTCAGGCGATGATGTCAACTTTCGACCCGAAAAGGAGTTATAGCTATGAGGCGCAATCTCAAGGTGAAGAGACAGCGTCATCTTGTGATGATCTGCGCACTGGTTTTCTGCATGTTCATTCTTGGCGTTGTTGTCGCGATAAATGTAAAAAATTCCATCAACCTGCGCGATATTCTCACTGAAAGTGTCAAGGGGCAGCTCATCTCCACCTCGCTGGCAGCAAGGGAAATGCTCGATATTGAGGCGTTTGTTGCTTATCAGGATGCGTCGGTTGCGAAAGATCCTGCGTACCAGGAAGTGCTGCACAAACTGCGTACTTTGGCGGATAGCGTCGGGGCCAAGTATATTTATGCCCTCAAACGCCAGGGAGACAGTTACGTGTTTGTTTTCGATACGGACACGGAAAATATCACCATCTTTATTCCCTATGATTTGTCGGCTGTACATGAAGCTGCTTTTTCAGGGAAAAACGCTGCGGATATCATGAATGTGCAGGATGAATACGGCAGTTTCAACACTGGCGCCGTACCCATTTTTCATAAAGGAAAAGTCGTTGGTGTGATCAGCACGGATATTGAAGACGCTTACGTGGAATCCAGTTACAAGGCCGCATTGTTCAATTCCCTGATGCTTGTCGGCATCCTGCTTCTGACGATGGGGGCGATGCTGTTTTCCGTGTATCGCCTGCTCAGACGCATAGGCGAAATGCAGGGGCAACTGGAAAGGCAGGCCCTGTATGACACGATTACCGGTTTGCCTAACCGTCAGTACCTGATGGAGCATCTTACATCGATCACGACAGCCCAGAATCCGGAGCCGTTTGCCCTGTTTTTCATTGACCTGGACAACTTCAAACAGGTCAACGACAGTGCCGGGCATGATGCGGGTGATGATGTGCTTCGCCAGATTGCCAGATTCCTGGATACGACGCTGGACAACGCCAGAGCGTTTCGCCCCTCAGCCGGCAAACTGAATATTGCCGCCCGTGTGGGGGGAGATGAATTCATTCAGGTTGTTGAAGGCCTCAATAGTGTTGACGAAGTAAGGGAGGCGGCCGAACACCTGCTTGAAAGTTTCAAGACAGCTGATCTGAGCCGGTATATCGAAAAATAC